>NZ_JBHLWI010000007.1:0-140801 GCF_042432905.1 Fontibacter flavus
TTAGTCGACCAGTATTATACGTGTCAAGGAAAAAATCTAATCAAAAATCCCCAATCATGACTTTAGATTTTCAAAATCAAAAAATTGCAGCATAAAAAAGGCTGCCCTTTTCGGACAGCCCCCTTCAAATTCCTGATTTCAAGTCTGATTTTATCACCTCTCGAAACATTAAACCTCAAGATACCAGACCTTTATCTTTAAACCACATAGAAACAGAGTACACATAGGGTAGTAAGATTCGTTTAAATCAAAATACCAAGCTTCTAAAACTATGTGCTCTCTGTAGCTATGTGGTATTATTCAAACCCAAATTCTAATATTGCCAGTTTGGACTTCCAAACCTAAACTTTTAATCCCAGCAACTGAATTCTGCTTTTATCTGGATATTTTTCTAAAAGTCAAGTTGATTCTTGCACCATGAACCCTTGTACTTTTGGGAAGTTGATGTTCCCATTGGATCTGGGTCTCGCCTGTCATAAGCAGGAAAGAACCATGTTCCAAAATCAATTCTTTTTTGACCGCTTTATTCTGATAAAGTCGAAACTGAAACTTTCTCGGAACTCCAAAACTTAAGGAAGCAATGACAGGGTTGTGTCCCAAAACTTGCTCATTATCCCTATGCCAACCCATACTGTCCTGTCCATCACGGTAATGGTTCAACAAAACATGGGTGAATTCGGTCTGTGATTTTTCTTCAATTCTTTCTTTGATTTCCCTCAAAAAGTCGAGCCATTCAAATGATTGCATTTCAATTCCTGAATAACCATAAGGAATGCTGGGGTCTCCATACAAGGCTGTCAATCTGGGTTGCAACACTTTTTTTCCAAATAACCAGATAGGTTCCTGTTTCCATTGGATTTCTTCCTGAAGTAATTTGAAATACCGATCACTTTCTTTTCTGTCAAAAAAGGCGGGATAATAATAAGCCTCCCCTTTGAAGGGCAGTAAATTTTCATGATGATTATTTCCAAACAAATCCATATATGAATAACAACCGAAATTAGATGAAGTTTCTAAAACTTTAATGGCTTTTCATTGCCTGTGTTGTTTTATTAAATCATTTATTGGAAATTATGTCCATAAATATTAGTAGCAAAGGCAACAACCATCAATTTTATATGCACAAATACGTCAAAATCAGCATTTTCGTCCTTATCCTTATCCTGGCCGGATTCACCTATTGGAGGTATTTCTTTGTATTCAGTGAAGGCGTAAAGGGCGGTACTCTAAATTATTTTGAGAAAAAGGGCTATGTATTCAAGACCTGGGAAGGACGCGTAGTACAGGAAGGTTTTCAAAGTCCCACTGCCGGTGCTCTTCAGAGCAATGAATTCCGCTTTTCTGTTAAGGGTGATGATGTCGCCCAACAATTGGAAAGAGCAGGGGGTAAATTTGTAGAGTTGAGGTACAAAGAATACCTACACACACTCCCCTGGAGAGGTGCCTCCACTTACGTGGTATATGAAATCCTAGAAATAGGAGATCGTGAAGATGACAATAAACGGGAATTACCTGTCAACACAAACTAAGTAGAATTATAGTCAAAAAAGCCTGAAAACTGATCAAAAGATCAGTTTTCAGGCTTTTTTATCTTATAGCCCAATAATCAACCACCAAAACCTTGTCTAAATGTGGACCAAGTATGTCCACAAAGGCTTTATGGTCCGGATGAGGCAAATAAGTATCACGATCTTCTTCGGAAGCAAATGTCACGAAAAAGCAATGGGTAAAACCCTGAGCCAATCCTTCAGGACTGTTGTTGGTCCCCCACTCAATGTCCTGAATAACATCGATTTTGTCAGGTAATTCCATGAAGGCATCCACTACCTTTTGGACATCTTCCGGTGAGGATTCATCTTTAAACTTAAAAAGCACAACATGTCTTAGGGCTTTGTCCATTTGAATGATTTTTTTCTCAATTACTTTTTCCACAATTTTCTCTTCCTTTTGAGGTGATTGGCAGGCCATTCCTAAGCCTACAATCAAAAGCATAGTACCGATTAACTGTTTCATAGGTTTTTAGATTTTAAGAAACGAAATTGCAAAATTAACCGCATTGAAATTTACCGTCTGTACAATTTTTGATGTGTTTTTGATAATTTTTGCAAAATTTAATCATTCAGAAATTTGTCCATTCCTACCCACTTATGAAACAGGCCCGCTTAAACATTCTCATGACCCTATGTTTTATTTCTCTTTCATTTATCGGTGAGGCATTTGCCCAAACACTGACTATCAAGGGATTAAAAGACCAAGTCGAGGTGATGCGAGATGAGAATGGCATTAACCATATCTTCGCACAAAACGAACATGACTTATTTTTCAGTCAGGGGTATTTGGCTGCCAAAGACCGCTTATTCCAGTTTGAAATCTGGAGAAGAAGAGCAACAGGAACTTTGGCGGAAATCATGGGATCAAAGGAACTGGAAAGAGACAAAGGGGTGCGCCTGTTTAAGTTCAGGGGAGATAAATCCACTGAACTCAATCATTATCATCCCCGTGGAGAGACGATTGTAGATGCCTTTGTAGCTGGGGTCAATACCTACATTCAGGAAGCCCTGGAAAATCCTGAAGCCTTGCCCATAGAATTTAAACTTCTGGATATTTTACCTGGATTTTGGACCTGGGAAGTGGTCATATCTCGACATCAGGGTTTATTGCAAAATGTTCAGGACGAACTGAAATTCAGCAGAATGGTAAGTCTGGTAGGTCCTGAGAAAACCAAAGAACTCCATTATTTTCATCCTGGGGATCCGAATATGCACCTCCACCCTTCCATTCCTGAGGATTTGCTTTTCAAAGACATTTTAGCGCCTTATGATGCCTTCAGGGCAGGACTGAATTTCAGTCCTGAAGATATCCGTTTCGGTACAAAAAATTCCATGATGGCTTTCAGTGCTGAAATTGAAAAATCGGAAAGGGAACTTCAAGAAACCCTGGAATTTGAAAAATTCTCCATTGGCAGCAACAACTGGATCATTTCCGGTAAATATACCGAAAGTGGTTTTCCCCTTATGGCCAATGACCCGCACCGTCTTCATGCCATCCCTTCTTTGAGATATTGGGTTCATTTACATGCCCCAGGATGGAATGTGGTCGGTGGTGGCGAACCGGTTATTCCGGGTGTTTCGATCGGCCATAATGAACATGGCGCTTGGGGTTTGACGATTTTTGAAACTGACAACGAGGATTTGAGAATATATGACATCAACCCAAAGAATCCTTACCAATACCGGTACCAAAAGAAGTGGGTAAACATGACCGCTATTCAGGATACAATCAAAGTCAAAGGACAAGCGGATGAGATCGTCACCCACTACTATACGGTACATGGACCTGTTACCTTCATTGACAGGGAATTGAACAAGGCTGTGGCTGTGGAATGTGCCTGGTTGGAACCGGGTGGCGCTCCTTATTTGGCAAGTTTGAGGATGGACCAATCTACCACATGGGAAGAGTTTAGGGATGCCTGCACCTATAACCATATTCCGGCTGAAAATATGATCTGGGCGGACAAAAAAGGAAATATAGGCTGGCAGGCCACAGGGATCAATCCGATCAGAAACGGTTTTTCAGGTATGGTTGCATCTTTGGGGGATGGCAGTATGGACTGGAAGGGGTACCAACCCATCGCTGAAAGACCTCATGTCTTCAACCCTGAAATTGGATATCTGGCAACTGCCAATGAAAATGTCACACCTGAAGATTACCCTTACCCAAATACCATTGGTTTTGAATGGGCGGATTCATTTAGGGGAGACAGGGTACGTGAAGTCCTTGCGGAAAAAAGGAAATTCACACTTGAAGAAATGGGAGACCTACAAAATGACTATTTGGCAATTCCGGCCAGAAAACTCGTTCCTTACCTGACCAATCTTTAATTTGACAATCAATCACTCGAACAAGCTAAAAACCTGCTCAAAGGATGGGATTTCAAGCTGGATAAAAACTCCATACCTGCAGGAATCTATGTGATGTGGGAAAGAAAAATGAGGCAAAACATCTCCAGAGAAGTCACGCCAGAGGAGATCAAAAGTCTTGTAGGAAGCATTCAGTTGAGCAGGATCATAGAGTGGGTAGAAAACCCATCCAAAATATTCGGACAAAATGGAAAAGAGAAGCTGGATGACATCCTGAAAACTTCCTTTGTAGAAACGATCGCTGAACTGGAATCAAAGTTAGGGTCAGACCGAAGCCGCTGGCAATATGGACAAACAGCCTACAAACATTCCCTGATCAGGCACCCTCTAAGTCTGGCATTGGCCGAAGAATGGAGACCCATGTTAGATGCGGGGCCATTACCAAGAGGTGGATATAGCTATACGCCTGCCGCAAATGCTTATGGGGACAACAATACTTCCGGTGCCTCCTTCAGGATTATAGTGGACACTGGAGATTGGGAAAAAACAATAGGAATCAATACCCCTGGGCAGTCTGGAGATCCGGCCAGTCCTTTTTATAAAAATCTCTTCCCCATTTGGGCTAATGACAAGTATTTCACTGTTCCTTTCTCCTATGAAAATATCCGCAAAACTGCTGTAGAAAATACCAAACTTCTGCCTCAGAAGTGAAAAGTCAATCCCTATGCAACTTCAAAATTACCTAATGCGTGCCTGAGATTTACTGATGAGTTAAATGGCGAAAATTGATTTCTTTGCCAATCAGTTTACGGAATAAAAAAAGTCCATCCGTCGGTCTTACCCGCAGATGGACATTTTAACCATTCAACCCAATCACTATTTTAAACTACTTCATATGGCCAGTTCATGATGCCACTTGCCAAGTTGTATGTATTTTCGAATCCTATTTCTGACATGATATCACAAGCTTGTCCGCTTCTGTTACCACTTCGGCAATAGATATAATATTTTTTGTCTTTTGGGAGATTTTGAATTTGAGCCATAAAGCTTGGACTCATGATGTCAATATTCCTAGCTCCTTTTATTTTCCCGGAATTGAATTCACCGGCTGTTCTCACGTCAATGATAACTGCATCACCGGCAGTCATTCCTTTTTGAAAATCTTCACAAGAAAGATCTATATAGTTTTTTGGTTTTGTTTTAAAGAAGTTAAACATGGTCTTTTATTGGTTTACATTACAAAGTTACCATAGCATTGCATGTCAAACAGTAACCAAAATCACATTGGCGAAGATTAGGTTTTTACCTACTCTTTCACTTCTTTAGGAAGCTTGCCAGTAAACTGTAAATAGGAAAGTCTGATCAACAGTACCCAAGGTATCCCATGGTACACAAAATCAAACCAATCCAAAGCACCCATGCCTTTAGCTCCCCCGGCAATCCATTTGATTTTACCCCAGATATGGGGTTCGGGAACAAAGGGCGCCAAACCCAAGGTAAGACTCAGTAATATGACAAATCTCCAATTATTGATCGTTGCTTTCATGTGTTAATAATTTGTTTTCAAACGTTCACATGGAATCTCGCAAGCAGGATAATCCTCCCTCTAGGTGTCGATTTCGACATGCTTGATTTCATGATTTCGTTTTCATTTCAGGTTTTGTAAAGGGCACTCGATCAGCAGAAATACTTGCATCCTCTCCTCTTTTCACAAAAGGATAGGTAACCTGCTGCCAGAATGTTTTGGGGAATTTTTCCATGCCATCAAAACCCAAAGGCTCATCTCTTCCCTCATGGGGAATATAATCCGTACCAAAAAGATAGTCCCACAGACTTAAGGTAATTCCATAATTCACACCGTATTGCCTGTCTTTAGGCAATACCTTGACATGGTGCCAAAGGTGCATGATGGGATTATTGAGAATATACTTCAAAGGTCCATAGGTAATTCTCAGATTCGCATGGTTCAAGTGACCAATGGCAGTGGTGAAGATGTGCACAATAAAGAAATCTTCAAGCCCAAAACCGATCATCGCCAAAGGAATATACTGCGCTGATTTATACAATATCGTCTCCATCCAGTGAAACCTCAAATGGGCGGCAAAACCCATTTCTTCCACGGAGTGGTGAACCTTATGGAATTCCCATAAAATCGGCACCCTGTGCAGCAATCTATGAACATTCCATTGAATAAAGTCAGCCAAGAGGAAAAGTAACAGGAACTGCCCCCATCTCGGCCATGTTTCGATGTGCAGGGCTACCATATTTTCTATGCCAAAAAGGCCTAGAAAATCATTAAAGGCTTCCACTGCCACATTGGAGATGGCATTATACGCTATAAGGGAAAACAGGAAATAATTGAAAAACATATAAAAACCATCCAGCCAGAAGTCTTTTCTGAAGATGGCCTGTTTCTTTCTCCAGGGAAAGAAAATTTCCAATAACCATACCCCTACTGATAAGCCAAGGAGCCACCAGAAGTAGTTTTTCCAGGAAGGATAGAACATCTCATTTACCAGATAATTGAAGTATCCGTAATAAGAGTCCAATATGATTTTAAGATATTTTTCCATAGTTCAATTTGTCAAAGTTAAAGAAAAAGGACAATCCACGCGATTGCCCTCTTTCGGTACTCCCATAAACCACAACTAATTATCTTTTTGGATAGTCCTTGATAGCGCCGCTCATATCAAGCACCTTAGCATCCTTGATCGCATTATAAATGATACTGCTACCGGCTGCAGATCTATATCCAGTGCCACAATGCACCACTATTGGCTTATCGGTAGGGATTTCCCCTACCCTTTCCATCAATTCCGGCAAAGGAATATTGATGGCATTTTCAAATATTTTCCCATCTGCATATTCACCAGCATTTCTGATGTCCACAATGGTAAAGGCGTCACGGTTTTGATCAAATTCTTTTTGATCAAAGAAACTCATTCTATCCCCATTCGTTTCGTTATACACAAATGCGCCTTTGATAAATGGTTCATAACCGATTTTGGTGATTTTGGAAATGAGTTCATCAAGAGATTCTTCACTTTCAGCTACAAGATAATATGCAGTATTCGGGGCAATTATACTTCCCAACCAAGTTTCAAACTTGGCTCCTTTCATGATATTAATAGCACCAGGGATATGTGATTTTTTGAAAAGCTCCTGATTTCTACCATCAATGACAATTGCATCAGAAGCAGTCCTGAAGTTCTCCTGTAATTTTATTACAGAGGATTTGGCTGCTTGATAGGAAATCGCACCGCCTTTATTCACTCCCACACTGTATGGGAAATATTTGGGAATAAATGGCTGATCCTGGAGTAAGAGGTCAACAAATTCCTCCTCGGTCATTTCCTGAAGTGCATAATTACTGAGTTTTTCGGTACCGATCGTACTGCTATTGGCATCACTCATCGCTTTGCCACAGAGCGAACCAGCTCCATGAGCAGGATAGACAGCCACATCCTCATCCAACAGCATAAGCTTTTCACGTGTGGTTCGGTACATCATTTTGGCAAGCTCACGACGCTGCATCATGATGCTGCCTGCAGATTCCCTCAGGTCTGGCCTTCCCACATCTCCTATAAACAAGGTATCTCCAGTGAAGACAGCTACATCTTTACCATCTTCTTCTACAATGATACTGATCCCATCTGGGGAATGTCCAGGAGTGTGGATTGCTTTCAATTTCACACCTTGACCCAAATCTATCACATCACCCTCATCGAAAGTTTGATGTGGATAGCCTGCATCTACCAGCTTACTCACATAAATCACCGCTCCTTGGTTCACATGCATCTCCAGGTGTGAACTCACAAAATCTGCATGCGGATGGGTTTCAATCACGCCAACGATCTTTGCATTTTGAGAAGCCGCATAATCATAGTAAGGCTGCGGATCCCTGGCAGGATCAATCAGGTACAATTTATCTCCAACATGGACAGCATAACTGAAATGTGCCAGTCCATTATCTTCGAATTGCTTGATTGTTACTTTTTTGGTTTCCGCTGGTTTGATGATTTGTTCAAATTGCGCTTGGGCAATTGAGAAGGAAACCATCAATGCAAGAAAACTGAACAGTAATTTTTTCATAGTTGGGTTTATTTCTTTTGTCATCATGACATATTCTTAACCAAAATTAAAAAATAAGACAAAGTAAAAATGTGATGTAAGTTACACTAGACTATGATTCTGCTCCTGTTCCAAAATCTATATGCAATTGCTTGCCAAAATGAAGCCGCTCTTCTTCTACATTAAGGTTAGAAAGCCCTATACCAAAAAGTCTTACAGGGGCATTCAGGGTATCTTGGTCCAAAAGCTCTATCACAGTTTCCCACATTTTATCTTGTTCCGGATATTGGTCAAAAGTTTTACTTCGCGTCTGTATGGTAAAATCATGATACTTGATTTTCAGGGTCAGTGTTCTGCCCTTGATCCCGCTTCTTTTGATCCTTTTTAAAAGTTCATCAAAAACCTGCTCCAATGCCCTTACCCAATCATCATGAGTCGCTAGGTCTTTTTCAAATGTGTTCTCCGCACTCAGCGACTTCCTGATCCTATTGGGCTGTACTTCTGATAGATGGATCCCTCTGACAATATTGTAAAAATGCAAGCCTGATTTCCCGAATTTCTTGGTCAGGTATTGAAGTGAAAATTGTTTGAGATCTGAACCATTATGAATTCCTATTTCCTTCATCTTGTCTGCTGTAACTTTCCCAATTCCAAAGAATTTTTCTATTGGCAATCTTTCCAAAAAAGCCTCAGCATCTTTGGGTAAAATAACCGCTTGCCCATTGGGTTTGTTGATATCTGAGGCAGTCTTGGCCAAAAATTTATTGTAAGAAATTCCTGCAGAGGCATTCAGCCCAACTTCTTCCTTGATTCTTTTCCTAATAGCCGTAGCGATGAGCGTGGCAGATGGATTATTGACTTTGTTCTCTGTAACATCCAAAAAGGCTTCATCCAAAGAAAGTGGTTCTACGAGGTCCGTGAAATCATAAAATATTTCGCGGATCTTCATCGAGATCTCCTTGTACCTGTCAAACCTGGGTTTTACAAAAATCAGCTGCGGACATTTTAAAGCCGCAATTTTACCGGACATAGCAGACCTTACTCCATATTTTCTGGCTTCATAGGAAGCTGCTGCCACAACTCCCCTTTCTTTATTACCTCCTACTGCCACGGGTTTACCTATCAGTTCAGGATTATCCATCTGCTCCACGGATGCATAAAATGCATCCATATCCACATGAATGATTTTCCTGACTTTTTCCATTATTCTCTATGAGTCAATATGCTCAAAATGGCAGAGGCTTTCAATAGACACTCTTCATATTCATAGGCTGCATCTGCATCATAGGTAATCGCACTACCCACAGCAAAATATCCTTTACCTGTATCTTTATCAAAAATTATGCTTCTGATCACCACATTGAAGTCAAAATTGCCATTTGCCTCCACAATTCCAAGTGCTCCTGAAAACCAACCTCTTTTGAAATTCTCATAACGTTCAATCAACTCCATGCATTTAATCTTGGGGGCACCGGTCATGCTTCCCATTGGAAAAGTGGAATGGATGATTTCTGAAAACGACACATCAGGCAGTAAAGTAGAAGTTACAGTTGAGATCATCTGATGTACTTTGGCAAATGGGTATACACCAAAAAGCTCCTCCACACGCACTGATCCTACTTCCGAAACTTTGGAAAGGTCATTCCGCATCAAGTCTACGATCATCAGGTTCTCTGCCCTTTCTTTTTCAGAATGCAGCAATTGCTCTTTGAGAGCTTTATCTTCTAAAACCGTCTTACCCCTTTTAATCGTCCCTTTGATAGGTTGGGCTACTAATTTTTGTTCCTCCCTTTTGAGGAAGCGCTCTGGAGATGCCGCTATGAGGAAGCCGGAACCGCTTTTAAAAAGAGCCGAAAATGGCATTGGAGAAACCCGCATCAGGTCCAAAAATCCTATAATGGGGTTCCATTTTGCTTCCTCAAAAGTAAAACCCATACAATAATTGAGCTCGTACATATCCCCTTCCCGGATATGGTTTTGAATTGATTTGACATCTGCAAAATACTTTTCTTTGGAAGTTAGTGGATTGACTTTCACCACAGGATTTGTATTCAAAGAATTATTAAAGCCAAAGATTTTTTCAAAAGGGAATTCATCCACACTTTTTACATGAAAAACACCATCTTTTATTTCTATCGTCAGCTCAGGCACAAAAAAATCCGAATCCCTGCAATCCACTAGTGAAGGATGATGACTGCTTAAATTCTCGATTTGATTTTTCAGATCGTATGACAAAATACCAACGATATCCGACTTGCCTTGATAATCATCAACTTGATACAAAGTAAATCCTACACTACCGGCGTAAATTTTATTTGGAAAGCCATCATAAGGATAGCTGATGCTATTGGATTGAAAAAATGCGAAGTATTCAAATTGTTCATCCAGCCATTGGAGAAGCTGATATTGCCAATGCTGATGTGTGGGTATCTGGAAAACAGATTGGTGGGACATGCTGCAAAATTAATGGAAAGGCACAAAAAAAGAGGAAACCATTACGATTTCCTCTTAAACACACGAAAAAGGGTAATATTAGTTTGCTTTGATGTCGAAGCCAACACTTACTGTGTTGTAGATAAACTGATCTTTTGCTTTATCAACAGCACCACTTTCGTCACCATAAGCCAATCCCCATACAGTTCTGTCGATGTTGAAACCAGCTTTTGCTGTAACCACACCATCAACAATTGATACTGTTGCAGGGAATTTGATGTTTTTGGTAGTTCCTCTCATGGTCAAGTTACCAGATACCCAATGAGTTGGGTTAGCACCAGCTAATTCAGAATCTTTCTGAGGCGTGAATTCAGTTTCGAATTCTTCTTTGTCTACGATAGAACCAGCAGAGAAAGGCTCAACTGAAGTCAGTTCGAATACTGCTTGTGGATGGTTTTCAGCATCAAAGAAATCAGCAGACTGAAGGTGTCCCCAAAGTTTTGGATAGTTTTCGTCTGATTCCTGCATGTCTTCGATTTTCAAACCTGTGATATCGAACACAAATCTTGCTCCTGTCAAAGCATCTCCTTCGATCATCACTTCACCTTCCGTAACCGGAATGTAACCGAAATGCTTACCTGCTGGTTTGTAACCAGTCCAGTTGATTTTGCTAGTAGAAGCATCTACAGCCAAGGTCAAACCTGAACCAGCAGCGACTTCCTGCGCATCACCGGTTTCTACAGTATTACTTGGACCACATGCTACCGCCAAGAAGGCAGCTGCTAAAAACAAACCTGTTTTTTGCAATAGTTTCATAAATTGAATTGTTTAGTTTCTGATTTTAAATGTATATACACGAAAACTATAATGGCTGAAAAAAGTTCATAATTGAATGAAAAAAAATAAATTTGATCCATCAATTATTTTAAACCCTCAGGAAATCAACATCATAAAATGGCATTAATCAAATCAGTTCGCGGTTTCACACCTGTTTTTGGAGAAAATTGTTGGTTAGCAGAAAATTCAACTGTGGTAGGCGATGTGGTGATGGGAAAAAACTGTACTATCTGGTTCAATGCAGTGGTCCGGGGTGATGTTCATGAAATCAGAATCGGGGACGACACCAATATCCAGGATGGTGCGGTTATCCACTGTACCTACCAAAAAGCTGGAACTTATATTGGCAATAAAGTATCCATTGCCCATAATGCTGTTGTACATGGTTGTACCATTCATGACAATGTCCTGATCGGAATGGGGGCCATCGTCATGGACAATGCTGTAATCCATTCCGGTGCAGTTATCGCAGCTGGGGCAGTGGTACTTGCAGGAACAATCGTGGAAGCTAACAGCATCTATGCTGGAATGCCTGCTAAAAAAGTAAAAGAAACTGGCCCGGAAATGCTGGAGGTTATCCAAAGAACAGCTAAAAATTATCCCATGTATGCAGAATGGTTCAAATAATTTTTGATTTGATATTTGTTTGGGTAAAATTGATTGAAGAAAAGCATTGATATTATTGGGAAAATTTAACCAATTAAGGCTTCATTTAGAATTCGCTGTCAAATACAGACATTGATTTCATAGCAACAACAAAAGGTATATGATTCAATACAGAAAAAACAACTGAATCATAAAGCTTAAATTCGCAGTATTTTACTTTGATTTTTCAGGCTATTCAAATTATTGTTTTTAAATAAAAATCTTTGGCAGTATTTTTTTGGATTACCCCAAAAGCCCACTATTTTTAATAAGACATGAACAAAGACACTTTATGAAAGAGGAATATTTTAAATGGCACTCGCCACATCTCAACAGAGAAGTGGAATTATTGGCGTTTGGCCATGCCGGTTATCCTATCATCGCTTTTCCTACGTCCATGGGCTCGTTTTACGAAAACAGGGATATGGGCCTCATTGGATCCGCAAAATGGTTTATTGATCAGGGACTAATCCAAATTTTCTGCCCAGAAAGCAATGACAGAAATAGCTTTTACAACAAACAGGTCCATCCACACCAACGGATTCAAAACCATATAGCCTATGACAAAATGGTCCTCCATGAAATCGTTGAAAAAGTAAGGCACAATACCCCTGTGGGCAAAGTAGTGGTGGCCGGGTGTAGCTTTGGAGGTTACCATGCTGCCAATTTTGCTTTTAGGCATCCTGGGTATGTCAGCCACATGTTTTCCATGTCCGGAGCTTTTGAAATCCGCAACTTTATGGATGGTTACCATCATGATGATATTTTCTACAATTCTCCATTGGAGTTTTTACCGGGATTAAATGACCCCGAACTCTGGAAAATGGACATCGTCCTCGGCACATCCAACTGGGATATCTGTTTTGATGCCAATATCAAGCTTAGTGATGTGCTCGAAGGCAAAGGTTTACGTCACTGGCTGGATGTCAGGAAAGACCGTCACCATGACTGGCCTGTCTGGAAAGAAATGTTCCCACATTATATATCAAGAATCAAATTCAACTAACTTACCATTAATATTTATGAAAAAAATAGGAATACTTTTTGGGATGGAAGACACTTTCCCTCAAGCTTTTGTCGATAGAATTAATGAAAAGAAAATTAACGGAATTGTGGCTGAACCGGTCCTCATTGACAAGGTGGTTCAAAATCAACTCACCGAGTATGCGGTGATTATTGACAGAATTTCCCAAGATGTGCCATTTTACCGTGCTTACCTTAAAAATGCAGCGCTGACCGGTACCGCTGTCATCAACAATCCCTTTTGGTGGAGTGCTGATGATAAGTTTTTCAACAACTGTCTTGCCGATCAGCTTGGTGTCCCTCTACCCAACACGGTCATTTTGCCATCTGCAGAACACCCTACTGATACTACTTCCAAATCTTTCCGAAACCTGAAAATGCCACTGGACTGGGAAGCTATGTTTGAGTACATCAAATTCCCTGCCTACATGAAACCTTATGCTGGAGGGGGCTGGAAGCACGTCTACCGACTGGAAAACAAAGAAGAGTTTTTCCAAAAACACCGTGAAACCGGCCAACTCGTCATGTTGCTTCAGGAAGAAATCCAATTTGAAGAGTATTTCAGGGTTTATTGCCTCGGTGGTAAAGCCGTAAGAATCATGGAATATGAACCACGAAACCCACATCATCTACGCTATGTAGTCGACAGGGCACCTGCGTCTAAGAAATTACTCGCCACCGTTAAGGATTATACCCTCAAGTTATGTCAAGGTTTGGGTTATGATTTCAATACAGTGGAATTTGCGGTAAGAGATGGGATTCCTTATGCCATTGATTTTGGCAACCCTGCACCTGATGCGGATGTCAATTCTGTAGGGCAGGAAAATTTTGATTGGGTAGTCGAAGAAGCAGCAAAAATGGCCATTGCCTATGCCAAATCCCAAAAACCAGGAAAAATTAACCTAACCTGGGGTACTTTTATGAAAGATGCTGTGAGTATGGCCAAAAGATTTTAAGTATGAGAAAATTACCCATCTTCACCTTAGGAGTGGAAGAAGAATACCAGATTATAGATCCTGAGTCCAGAGACTTGCGCTCCCACATGTCCAAAATCGTGGAAGGTGCCAAAATATTTCTCAAGGAACAGGTCAAAGCTGAAATGCACCAATCGGTGGTGGAAGTAGGCACGAATATCTGCCAAAATGTGGCAGATGCCAGAAAGGAAGTGGCTTTCTTAAGAAGAAAAATTGTGGACCTCGCTGCCGAACAAAACCTGATAGTAGGTGCTGCAGGGACACATCCCTTTTCCAAGTGGCAGGATCAGCCCATCACGGATGATCCTCGATACCATCATATCATCAATGAGCTTCAGGACACGGCAAGGTCCAACCTGATTTTTGGCTTACATGTGCACGTAGGGATTGAAAACAGGGAAATTGCCCTGCACATCATGAATCAGGCATGTTATTTCCTTCCGCATATTTATGCCCTTTCGACGAATTCCCCCTTTTGGGAAGGTAGAGATACAGGATTCAAGGCTTACAGGGCACACGTGTTTGCCAAATTTCCTAGAACAGGTCTGCCGGAATACTTCGATTCTGTTCAATCTTACGATAATTTTCTGGACACCTTGGTCAAGACAAACTGCATAGATAATCCCAAAAAAATCTGGTGGGACTTGAGGATGCATCCTTTCTTCAGCACCATTGAATTCAGGATTTGTGACATGTGCCTTACTGTGGATGAAACCATCTGTATTGTCGCCCTCATTCAGGCAGTGGTGGCTAAATTATACAAGATGTATCTCATGAACACCAGTTTTAATATCTATCGGATAGCCTTGATCAGGGAAAACAAATTCAGGGCAGCCAGGTATGGAACTGAGGGACTGATGATTGACTTTGGCCAAAAGAAGGAAGTGTTATACAAAGAACTGATGTTGGAGTTATTGGAATTTATAGATGATGTGGTGGATGAATTGGGCAGCAGAGATGAAATCAATTATATCCACAAAATTCTGGCAGAAGGAACCGGTGCTGACAAGCAATTGAAAGTATTTCAGGAAACACATGACCTGAGTAAGGTGGTGGATTTCATCACAGGTGAATTCACAAAGGGAATATAAGGGTGTGACTTCCTTTGTGAATTTGAAAATCAGTTAAAAACTCTTGGATATTTCTTATCTCAAAAAAGTACTTCCTCGGTTTGGAAGACTTAACTTGCGCCTTCAAAATTAAGTGTAACATGCAGGAAAAAATCAAGGTTGCTTTGTTGGACATGTATGACGGTAAACCCAATCAGGGAATGCGGTGTATCCATGATATTGTGGGTAGATTTAAGGACGAACTTAGTCTTGATGTGTTTGATGTCAGAGGGAAGCATGAATTACCCAATGTAGAGGACTATAATTTGTATATTTCCTCCGGTGGTCCAGGAAATCCCTTGGAGGGAAACGGAATATGGGATGTGAAATTCGGACAGTTACTGGATGAAATTTACAATTGGAATCAGCTGCATTCCAAGAAGAAATACATGCTTTTCATCTGTCATTCTTTTCAAATGGCTGTGAAACACTTTGGCTTAGCTGAGGTAAACAGGAGAAAATCCACCTCTTTTGGCGTGATGACTGTTCATAAAACTGATAAAGGCATGGATGATCCCTTATTTGAAGGTTTGGACAACCCATTTTGGGCTATTGACTCCAGGGATTATCAGGTAGTGCAGCCACACCACAAAAAATTCAGGGAAATGGGTGCTGAAATCATTGCTTTGGAAAAATTAAGGAACCATGTAGAGTATGAAAGGGCCATCATGGCTATCAGATTTTCAGATGAATTGGTAGGTACACAATTCCACCCTGAAGCTGACCCGGTTGGTTTCCTGAGCCATCTCAAAAAACATGAGGTCAGAGATGAAATCATCGAACTGAAAGGAAAAGCCAAATACTTATTCATGCTCGAGCATGTAGTCGAAGAGGATACTATCTATAAAACCAATGAGACACTGATCCCTAATTTTCTGAGAAGGTCAATCAATAATATCCGGCAACAGCAGGAAATACTCGTTTAAGCCAAATGTATGATCAAACAGTACAGAGAACTTTTCAATAAAAGCTTCAAAGACTCTATTTATCGGTCTTTTTTGGAAGATATCAAGGCAGATTTCAACTACCTCCCCACTTTCAGGGTAGCGGAAACACCCTTTTTTATCAATAAAAGGTTGCAACAACAACTGGTAGAAGGCTGCCATCAGCTGATTGATTTTATCAAAAGGAAGGATTTCAAGGAAATCACTGACAAGTCTCTTCTGGTCAACTACAATGTCCCAAATGAGGATCATCATGCTAATTTTCTCGCAATCGATTTTGGTATTTGCGAGGAGAATGGGGAGATAGTTCCCAAACTGATAGAGGCTCAGGGATTCCCTTCCATATTTAACTTCCAGCCTCAGTTATACCGGAAAATCAAAAAAGCCTATCCTTTTACAGCTGAGCTAAGCCCATATTTGAATGAATTGGATGAGGAACAATATTATAAAAAGCTCAGAAAAACCATTTTAAATGGAAAAGACCCCAAACATGTGGTTTTATTGGAAATAGAACCTGAAAAGCAGAATACCAAAATAGACTTCTACTATTGTCATCGGGATTTTGGAATACCTATTGTCTGTGTGACAGAAGTGATCAAAAAAGACAAAAAGCTGTTTTACAAAAATCAACAAAATGAAGAAATCCAAATTGAACGGATCTACAACAGGGTGATTTTTGATGAACTGGAAACAAGAAAAGACCTGGCGCTACAGTTTTCATTTATGGATGACCTGGAAGTGGAATGGGCAGGACATCCCAATTGGTTTTACAGGATCAGCAAGTTTATCCTTCCGATGATATCAGGTCCTTACTTCATAGATACCAAGCTATTGAGTGAACTGACAGAAATCCCCCAAGATCTTGAAAATTATGTCTTGAAGCCACTATTCTCTTTTTCCGGCACTGGGGTAATTTACCATGTAAAAAAGGAGGACATAGAAGCGGTAAAAGAAAAAGATCTGTATGTCCTGCAAAAGAAGGTGACTTACTCGCCTATCGTGAAGGCTTTGGATGGAAGAGTGAAGGCTGAGGTCAGAATCCTGGCTGTTTGGCCGGAAGATGAGGAATCCCCTACCCTGATGAGCAATGTGGTAAGGTTGAGCAGAGGTGAAATGATAGGCGTAAAGTTCAACAAAGACAAAGATTGGGTTGGTGGAACCATCGGTCTTTTTGAAAAACCTGTATAACCGGAATTACATCATCAATATATTTAGATATGGATTATTAGTAAGCCTATACTTATAGATATTGGATCCACCACTACGGACAAATTATTCAAGGATATTAGTTCGAAATCTAAGGTTAATCCCATAAAATATGGTTTGCTGTTATCAATGCGGATAATCAAATTGAAAAATATAATTTTGAGATAACTGCATTGAAAGCGTAATTATGAACAATGAAAAAACCCAGAGCGGTTCCCTGCTCTGGGTTTGATGTTTTTAATATTCGTTCATCTCATTGCCATCAGGCTGATTGCTGGGTTGGTTCGGCATCCAGGCCGGCACTGTCTCCCTTTCTTCCAGTTTAATCAGTTTCCCCTCCTCAAAGGTAGCCAGAACATAAAACCGCTCTCCCCTATTGACACGGTAAACAGTCTGATTGCCATCAATTCCTGCCAAAACAGCTTCTTTGTTCTGTCTCAAAAATTTTCTTTCAGTCATTCCCTGCTCAAACTCAGGTCTTGTGGCACATGCGCCCAACAACATAATTGCAGTAATAAAAACAAGTAATTTTTTCATAATACAAATCTTTTAATAACTAAAAATAGGCAAAAACTTTGCCATAAAATTTATCCTTGATGCTTAAGGATTTAGCATAAATAGTACGTGAAATTGAATTTGTCTTTTGCAGGAAGATAAATTTGACTTACCTTTGTACCATAGCGGCACGACCAGCTCCTGCTGAATCCCCCAGGTCCGGAAGGAAGCAAGGGTAGGCGGTTGTAGCGGTGCGATGCCGCTTACTTTTTTATTGTTACAACTAATAGTTTAGACATTGTTATTAAATCTCCCCTTAATATTGAAATTTGGTTCGCTAATAATAGAATCTTCCTACTGACGAACTATTTAAATGTGAGAATTTTACAATCTTTCAATTTACTGACCTTCCAATTCCCCATTATTCCTTTAACTTTGCGTCGGTTAAAAACAATAATCCTTTCAACATGAAATTCTTTATAGATACAGCCAACCTCAGCGAGATTAAGGAAGCTTACGACCTAGGTGTTTTGGACGGTGTGACCACCAATCCATCCTTGATGGCAAAAGAAGGCATCAGCGGTGAAGCCAATATCCGTGCACATTACAAAGCAATCTGCGATATCGTAGATGACAATGTAAGCGCCGAAGTGATCGCTACAGACTTCGAAGGTATGATCAATGAAGGTAAAGAACTTGCCAAAATTGATGATAAGATCGTCGTAAAAGTACCTATGATCAAAGACGGTGTTAAAGCCATCAAATATTTCAGCAGCGAAGGCATCCGTACCAACTGTACTTTGATATTCAGTGCTGGACAGGCAATTTTAGCTGCAAAAGCTGGCGCAACTTATGTATCTCCCTTCATCGGTAGACTGGATGACATCTCTTATGATGGTCTTGAATTGATCGAACAGATTGTCAATATCTATGAAAACTATGGCTATGCCACCCAGGTGTTGGCAGCCTCTGTTAGACACTCCATGCACTTAATCAAATGTGCTGAAATCGGTGCTGATGTAGCAACATGCCCATTGAAAGTTATCACTGGCTTGTTGAAACACCCACTGACTGATTCAGGATTGGCGCAATTCCTGGCAGACCACGCAAAGGCAGCAGGCAAATAAAAACAAAACTGCAGAGACCTGATTTGCATAAAGCTTCAGGTCTCTGCTTTTTATATTTGAAACATTTCCATCATTTTTGAGTAATACCTTTCAAATTTAACGTTGATACCATAACCTTCTTTTTCCATGTATATCATCAAAGTAAAAGGAAAAGCAAAAATCCCTGATTATATTCAAATCAGAGACGAAAACTTTGTTTTAGTAGCTTATTTCAGAGCAGATAGGCCTATGAAAAATCTGGAAAAATTCGGATTGGAAGGAAAAGAACAAGAATTGGAATCATTGATCAATGAACTTCCTTTTGGAAAACTTCAAAAACTTGAACTTTAACTATGGTTTTTACGAGTGAACCCATCATAAAAGTAGAAAAAGCCCATATATTTCAGGGATTGGATGCTGTACTTCAGGATGTGGAATTTTCTATCGAAAAAGACGAGTTTGTATTCCTCATCGGAAGAACTGGAAGTGGCAAAAGTTCACTATTGAAAACCCTCTATGCTGACTTGCCTTTAAAAATGGGCAAGGCAGAAATTGTAGGCTTTCAACTGGATAAAATCAAAAAGAAAGATGTCCCCTATTTAAGAAGAAAACTCGGTATCGTTTTTCAAGATTTCCAGCTTTTTCATGACCGGACAGTAGCTGATAACCTCTTTTTTGTCATGAAGGCCACAGGCTGGAAAGACAAATCCAAGATGAAAAACAGAATGATTGAAGTGTTATTAAAAGTTGGTCTGGCAGATGCCTCCACCAAAATGCCCCATCAACTTTCAGGTGGTGAACAACAGCGGGTGGTTATCGCAAGGGCACTGATTAACCAACCCTCCATCTTATTGGCTGACGAACCTACCGGAAACCTGGACCCGGATGTAGCTGATGGGATTTTCAAACTTTTTCAGGAAATCAACAAAGAAGGAACAGCCGTCTTGATGGCCACCCATAACCACGACCTGTTACGAAAATACCCTTATCGAGTCCTTAAATGTGAAAAAGGCAAATTATTGGACAGCAAAACTTCAGACATTAGCATCAACACCTCTTTTTGAGGTGTTTTTTTTTGCTTTAGATTGTGATAAACCCAACATTTTCAAGAAAGAATTTGTTATTTTTAGAACCAATTGAAATAAAATAATGGTTTTAAAACCAAATGCGTAAGCTTATGATTAACAAATTCAAAAATCCTCTTACATCCTTTTTGCTGATGGGCCTAATAATAGGAATGGTTTCCTGTCAGGATAAAGATGACCAAAAACCAGATACTGAGGTATCGCCTAATGTTGCTATCAACAAATGGATAAAAGAACAGATGGATACCTACTATTATTGGTTGGAGGATATGAAAACCCCTATTGCCCAGGATTTGGATCCAGAGGACTATTTTGAAGCCTTACTCAACAGGCCAACAGACAGGTTTTCTGAAATTTACCCTAATTACCAGGAATTGGTCAATAGCCTCTCCGGTGTCAGCAGGGAAGCTGGATATGAAATTTCATTAGCCAGGGAAAGTAGTCAAAATGAAAATGTTCTGGCATTTGTAGTCTACACCAAAAAAGGCAGCCCCGCAGAATCTCAAGGCCTCAGACGGGGTGATATCATCACACAGATCAACGGTCAAACCCTCACTTTGAATAACTACCAGAATTTGTTGAGGCAGAGATCTGACAATCATACGGTCAATTTCTTCAGGTTCAACCCCGAAACAGAAAACTACTCACCACAGCCTCAAATTTCATTGGAAACCATCACTTTGGCTGAAAATCCAAATTTCCTTGATACCATCTACACGATCAATAACCAAAAGATCGGCTATGTGGTCTATCACTTTTTTGCGCCTGGTATAGAAGGTCAGCCCAAGCGATATGATGATCAAATGGATGCGATTTTCGGCAGGTTCAAAGCAGAAAACATCAACCATCTGATTCTGGATTTCCGCTACAATGGGGGTGGCTTCGTCAGCAGTGCTGTAAATCTCGCAAGTCTTATTGCCCCTTCCGTCACTTCAGAAGATATTTTCTCAAGAACCAAATACAACAGTTTCCTTTCCCAATTTCAGGAAATCAGAGACCTGGAAATCAGAAAATTTGACAACAAATCCCAGAATCTTGGAAATATCTTGAATGGAAACAGGATACACATCATTACTTCTGGTAGGACCGCCTCTGCGAGTGAGCTGATCATCAATGGACTCAAACCTTATATGAATGTATATTTGGTAGGTGGTGTCACTGTTGGTAAAAATGTTGGATCAATTGCCATAGAAGATGAAGACAATGCTGACAATGATTATGGCATCTTACCGATTGTTTCTATGTCTTTCAACAAGGATAATCAATCCGAGTATACCAATGGCTTTACACCAAACATTTCTGCGAATGAGTTGTCGCAACAAGTATTATTACCTTTGGGAGATACCAATGAGTACCTTTTAGGACTTACTTTACAGCAGATTACCGGTGTAGGTGCCCGTTACAACTTGGTTGACAGAATTGAAATAGGAAGTTCTTTTGAAGGAAAAATCCGATTTGGACAACAGATTGAAAATAAGTTAACGCTGAAAAATAACCACTAAAAACATTAAAACTCCTGCCCACGAAGCAGGAGTTTTTTATTTGATTCCATCTCTATCATCTGGAAATGACACGAGATAATTTGAATATTTTTTTATTGATTTGACATCAATTGAAAAATATATTAAACCGGAAAATCCCTTCATCACCCTTTCGCTTTTCCCATTACTCCTTTCCTATACGCTTTCGAGAATATTCATAAGATATGAAGGAACTTTTCCTGTCATTTTGTCGGTATTTTCTTAATTTCGCATTTCGAATAGCTTACAGATATGGAAAACTTTATCAAAGACATAGATTTCATCGCACCGGAAGAGGCTCAGGCATGTGATTACAAGACCACAGAGGACGAAAATACCGGTAAATCGAAAAAATTATATATTGAGTCGTATGGATGTCAAATGAACTTCTCGGATTCCGAGATTGTAGCTTCCATTATGAAAGAGAATGGTTTTGACACCACCTCCAACTTTGAACAAGCGGATGTTATATTTTTGAACACCTGTTCCATCAGGGAAAAGGCAGAACAGACAGTCAGAAAACGCCTTTCCCAATTCAACACTATCAAAAAGAATAAGCCTGAACTGACCATAGGTGTACTTGGCTGCATGGCAGAGAGGCTGAAAGAAAAACTTCTAGAGGAAGAGCGAATTGTAGATGTTGTAGTAGGGCCAGACGCATACAGGGACCTCCCTAACTTGGTAGCTTCTGCAGAAGAAGGCAACAAAGGAGTGAATACTTTCCTTTCAAGAGAAGAAACCTACGCGGATATCTCCCCTGTCCGTCTTAACTCCAATGGTGTATCAGCCTTTATTTCCATTATGAGGGGTTGTGACAATATGTGTTCTTTCTGCGTGGTCCCATTCACAAGAGGTAGGGAAAGAAGCCGCGATCCACATTCCATTGTGAATGAAGCAAGAGAATTATTCGAGAAAGGTTATAAAGAAGTTACCCTTTTGGGCCAAAATGTAGACTCTTACAAATGGTCACCTGAGGAAAACAACAAAGCCCGTCTGAATAAAAAAGAAGGGGAAGTCACTGAAGTGGTCAATTTTGCCCATCTGCTTGAAATGGTAGCCCAGGTCAATCCAAAATTAAGAGTAAGATTTTCTACTTCCCATCCCAAAGATATTACCGATGAGGTGTTGTACACCATGAAAAAGTATGACAACATCTGCAAATACATCCATTTACCTGTTCAAAGTGGCAACTCCAGAGTTTTGGAAATGATGAACAGAACCTATGACAGGGAATGGTATTTAGACAGGGTTCGTGCCATCAGAGAAATTCTAGGTGATGAATGTGGTATTTCTTCTGATATGATTGCCGGATTCTGTTCCGAAACTGAGGAGGAGCATCAGGACACCTTAACCTTGATGGACATCGTGAAATATGATTTTTCATACATGTTCTTCTATTCAGAACGTCCAGGCACTTTGGCAGCCAAAAAGTACGAAGATGATATTCCTTTGGAAGTCAAAAAACGAAGATTGGCAGAAATCATAGAAAAACAGAACAGTTTATCTTTGGAACGTAACAAACTCGATATAGGTGCCGTTCAGGAAATTCTGATCGAAGGTACCTCAAAGAGGTCCGAAGACCAATTGAGGGGAAGAAATTCAGCCAACAAAGTAGTCATCATTCCTAATGATGGAAACATTACTAAAGGGGATTATGTCCATGTAAAAATCACAGATTGTTCTCCTGCCACACTTTTTGGTGAAGTTGTATCATAAATCCTATCCATTCTATGTTTTCAGCTGCTGAAATTCAAAGTGTAAAACAAAGGTTTGGTATCATCGGGAACAGTCCTTTGCTGAATCACGCCATCTCTGTAGCCATGCAGGCCTCCCCTACAGATATGACTGTACTGATCACAGGAGAGAGCGGTAGTGGTAAGGAATCATTTTCCAAGATTATCCATTCTCTCAGTGCAAGGAAACACGGGAAATTTATTGCCATCAACTGTGGGGCAATTCCAGAGGGAACGATAGATTCTGAGCTTTTTGGTCACGAAAAAGGATCTTTTACAGGAGCTCATGAGGCCAGAAAAGGCTATTTTGAGGTAACTGACGGGGGATCAATATTCTTGGATGAGATTGGTGAAATGCCTTTGGGTACACAAGCAAGATTGTTGAGAGTGCTGGAAAATGGGGAGTTTATCAAAGTCGGTTCTTCCAAAGTACAAAAGACAAATGTCCGGGTAATTGCCGCCACAAATGTCAACCTGATCCGTGCCGTAGAAAAAGGTAAATTCAGGGAAGACCTTTACTACAGGTTGAATACTGTTCCTATCTATGTTCCACCGTTGAGAGAGCGTGGTGAAGATGTGGTCCTGCTTTTCAGAAAATTCACTTCTGACTTTTCTGAAAAATATAATGTGAAGCCCATCTCTCTCAATGAGGATGCTAAAAAATTGCTGATGAGGTTTCCTTTCCCCGGCAATATCCGCCAATTGAAGAATATTGCAGAGCAAATCTCTCTATTAGAGCAAGAAAGAGATGTGGATGGCCCTACCCTTTCTAAATACTTGCCCACTGCTCAAGCAAGGTTGCCAGCAGTTTTCACCGGAGCTACTTCAGGAGAGTCATCAGACTTTTCCGAAAGGGAAATCCTCTACAAAGTTCTCTTCGATATGAAGAAAGACATGAACGAGCTTAAAAAGCTTGTTCTGGAAAGTTATCAATCTGGAGGGTTAAATTCCAGTATCATCAACAAGCATCAAAATCTCTTTGAAGATTTAGAGTCTCCGATTTCTTTTGAAGAAAAACCTGCTTCTTCTACTTCTTCGGTTAATATGCCAATAGTTTTGGATCCTCAAAGCAGTAAGGATGAAATAGAAGATTATGATGATGAGAACATTGAAGACATCATTCATGAAGAGGACGATAATTCCCTTTCATTGGAAAAAAAGGAAAAAGAAATGATTCTGAAGGCCTTGAGAAAGCATAACAATAAAAGAAAATATGCCGCAAATGATCTTGGTATCTCAGAAAGAACGTTATACAGGAAAATCAAACAATATGATATTGAATAAAGTCTTACGTTCTCTGATTATTGCTTTGGTATCCTTCTTTGGATTTCAGGCTTGTTCCGTGAGTTATAGTTTCACTGGAACCAATATCAACTATGACATCATCAAATCTTTTTCTGTAGAGAACTTCTTTAATGACTCCGGTGGTGGACCTGCCAATATGGAACAATTGTTCACGGAATCTTTGAAGGATTTTTACCAAAGAAACACACAACTTGAGTTGGTCAGAAACAATGGGGATTTACAGTTTTCAGGAGCTATTAGCCGCTATGCCATTACGCCCCAGGCGACAGTAACCACTACTGACCCCAACTTACCTGATAGGGCCGGACAAATGCGATTGACCATTACCGTCGAAGTGGACTATGTCAATACTGTTAATGAAGAAGAAAGCTTAAAAAGAAGTTTTTCCTTTTTTAAAGACTATGACCCTAGAAACACTTCCATTCTACAGGTAGAAAGCGTATTAATTGAAGAGATTTTCGAAAGTATCATTCAGGATATTTTCACGGCCACAGTGGCCAATTGGTAAAATTGTGTAAATTTAGACTCCACCAAACGATTATTTAGTGAATCCATTACAACTTTTAGGTCTTATCAAAAAAGCAAATCATCTCGAAAGGGAAGATTTCTCTGAACTCATGAAAATCCATGAGGCATTTCCTTTTTTTCAGATTCCAAAAGTATTATTGGCTAAGTATGAATTTGGTAAAACAGAAGGCAATACTCACGAACTTCTACATTGGGCAGCAGTAACAAGTCCCGACAGGTTATGGCTTAAGAAAATGGTCGAGTCTGAAATTCCATTCGAGCAAATTTCTAATGCTATGGAGAAAAAATACCAAGCTGCCCTCGAAGCTAAAAACAAACCTGCTCCGGAGAATTTTATTGATGATCTAGAAGAAGAGCAACTTTTACCTAAAGAGCATAAACCAAGCAGCGCCAAAGACCTTACCGCTACGTTGAAAAAGCTTGGTGAAGACCTGGCCCAAAGCAAACTTAAAGCGCTGGAAAAACTGGAAAATGCTGGAAAAGGACCGGAAAAACCAAATACGCCGGTACCAGTTGAGCCTTCCGAAGATATTAAATTGAAAGATATTAAATCAGAGCCTCTTGCTGAAGCTACTAAACCTGAACCAAAGCCAGAGGAACCGATAACTCCAAAGCCAAAACGAAAGCATCGGGGTGATGAACTGATTGAATCCATCAAGAGAAAAGAAAAGAAAGAAATTCTTGATGAGAAAAAGAAAGAACAGATCGACATAATCCGTGCTTTCAGCAAAAAAGAAATCAAGCTCGCCACACTGAAAGAAATAGAAGGACAACAGAAGCAGGACGATCTTTCAGAAAAAAGCACCAAGTTAAATTCAGGCCTGATTACAGAATCTTATGCAAAGATTTTGGTGAAGCAAGGGAAAATTCAAAAGGCGAAAGAAATTTATAGGAAATTAATGGTGAAGTTTCCAGAGAAAAACACTTATTTTGCGGACTTAATAAAAGAACTAGAAGAAAACAATCCATAATATGTTTACCCTATTAATCAGTATCATTATAGTTTTGGCAGTTTTATTGGTTTTGGTAATCCTTGCTCAGGATTCTAAAGGTGGTGTTGGCGCAGCATTTGGGGGCAGTGCGTCCCAGATCATGGGAGTCACCAAAACCGGTAATATTTTAGAAAAATCCACTTGGGTACTTTCTATCGCTATTTTGGTTTTATCCTTAACTTCTTCTGCTTTCTACAGCAGTTCAAGTGCAGACCAATTTACTTCCCCAAACATTGAAAGTGCCAAGAAGCAGATCATAAACCCATCTTTCGGTGATGTAGAAAGTATCCTTCCTGCTGAAAGCACTGAAGAGGTTACTGAAGAAGATACTATTAACGAGTAATACCTTCACAATATTCAAGAAAAGCCCGGCACAGTCGGGCTTTTTTTATGAATTCCATTTTCAATTTATGATTCAGGTAAGATCCCTTAAATCAATTTGAATAAGACCTCTCCTTTTGACTTCATTACGTCACATTCTTTAATATGAAGCGCTTGCTGATCCTTTTAAAGCTTTCTCAGATGAAGGTTATGGGTTCATCAGGTTGCCAGATTAGGTAATTCCTGATACGTATTGAAAATCCATTTGATCTTCTCTAAACGGGTGTCAGTGACCTTCTGACTTAATAAATCAATACCATTTTTAAAAACTGACAAAACATAAAAGAGAAAACGAAAAATTGACAGTATTAATGAAGAGATTGATACTTAAATGGCATGATCAAAGCCTATTTTTGCGCCTTTCTGTCAGATTGTCCAGTCTACTGTAGATTGGCACAAGAAATGATAATTAGGCATTGTAACGTTTTAGAACTAACCTTTAAAAGTTTATAATTATGTCAAAAGTTAACATCCAACCTCTTGCAGACAGGGTTCTGGTAGAACCAGCTGCGGCCGAAGAGAAAACTGCCTCCGGTCTTTATATCCCGGACACTGCTAAAGAAAAACCACAAAAAGGAACTGTAGTAGCAGTAGGTAATGGCAAAAAAGATGAACCATTGACTGTAAAAGTAGGTGACACAGTACTTTATGGCAAATATGCCGGTACAGAACTTTCTGTGGACGGTCATGATTACCTCATCATGAGAGAATCAGACATTTTCGCTATCCTCTAATCATCTATTAAGACAATCAAAAACCAAAAAAAGACAAACAAAATGGCTAAAGAATTATTTTTCGATACCAATGCAAGAGACAGACTTAAAAAAGGTGTTGACGCTCTTGCTGATGCAGTAAAAGTTACCTTGGGACCAAAAGGTAGAAATGTCATCATCGACAAGAAATTTGGTGCTCCTACCATCACTAAAGACGGTGTGTCCGTTGCAAAAGAAATCGAATTGGCTGAGCCAATCGAAAACATGGGTGCTCAGTTGGTAAAAGAAGTAGCTTCCAAAACTGCTGACAATGCAGGTGACGGTACCACTACTGCTACTGTATTGACTCAAGCTATCTTCAATGCAGGTATCAAAAACGTAGCTGCAGGTGCTAACCCAATGGACCTGAAGAGAGGTATTGACAAAGCGGTTACCGCTGTTGTCGCTGAACTGAAGAAAAACTCTAAAGCTATTTCTACAGGAAAAGAAATCCAGCAGGTAGCAACTGTATCTGCCAACAACGATGAAGAAATCGGAAAAATGATCGCTGATGCGATGGATAAAGTTGGCAAAGACGGTGTAATCACTGTTGAGGAAGCGAAAGGTACCGAAACTGAAGTAAGAACTGTAGAAGGAATGCAGTTTGACAGAGGGTACCTTTCTCCATATTTTGTAACCAACACTGAAAAAATGGAAGCTGAATTGGACAGGCCTTACATCCTGATCTATGACAAGAAAATTTCTTCTATGAAGGAATTGCTTCCAATCCTTGAACCTGTAGCTCAGTCTGGCAAACCATTGTTGATCATCGCTGAAGACGTAGATGGTGAGGCATTGGCTACTTTGGTTGTGAACAAAATCAGAGGTGCTTTGAAAGTGGCTGCTGTTAAAGCTCCTGGCTTCGGTGACAGAAGAAAAGCGATGTTGGAAGATATTGCCATCCTGACAGGCGGTACTGTGATTTCTGAAGAAAGAGGTTACAAACTTGAAAATGCCACTGTGGATTACCTAGGTACTGCTGAAAAAGTAAATATAGATAAAGACAATACCACCATCGTGAATGGTGCAGGTGAGTCCAGCCATATCCAAGCTAGAATCGCTGAAATCAAATCTCAAATTGAGAAAACAACTTCTGACTATGACAGAGAGAAACTTCAGGAAAGATTGGCCAAATTGTCAGGTGGTGTTGCCATCCTTTACATCGGTGCAGCTACTGAAGTAGAAATGAAAGAGAAAAAAGACAGAGTTGATGATGCATTGCACGCAACCAGAGCTGCTGTACAGGAAGGTGTAGTTGTAGGTGGCGGTGTTGCTTTGGTTAGAGCTTCTTCTGTATTGGATACTGTCAAAGGTGACAATGAAGATCAAGATACTGGTGTAAATATCATTAGATTGGCCATCGAAGCACCTTTGAGAACCATTGTTGAAAACGCAGGCGGTGAAGGCTCTGTTGTGATCAACAAAATCAAAGAAAACAGTGGAAACTTTGGTTACAATGCCAGAACAGATGTTTACGAAGACTTATTCGAGGCAGGTGTTATAGACCCGACCAAGGTGACCAGATTAGCATTGGAAAATGCTGCATCTATCGCAGCCTTGCTTTTGACCACAGAATGTGTCGTGGCAGATGTGAAAGAAGAAGGTCCTGCTATGCCTCCAATGGGCGGCGGCGGAATGGGCGGTATGATGTAATCAAACTGCTGAAAAAATCAAAAAGGGAAGCCTCTAGTGGCTTCCCTTTTTTGTTAAATTTTTGAGTGAAACATTTTAAAATTCAATTTTGAAAAAGAAAGGAAATCTTAATTTGCTTCTCTATATTTACTCTAATTTACCGGAAATACGTAATTTTTGAAAAAAGCCATTGCTTGGAATTAAATGCATCCTTATTATTCCATACTGCTCATAGATGATGACCCCATCAATAACCTGATCAACAGAAGGCTGATCTCTAAAATTGATGTATCTGATAAGATAGAAGAATATCTTGAAGCAGAAAAGGCCATCGAAAGGATTCATGAGCTCAAAGGAAAAGAAAAGTTGCTCATACTTCTTGATATTAACATGCCTGTGATGAATGGATGGGATTTTTTGAACCGATATATGAATGAATTCACGGATAGAAATGACAAAATTGTCATGCTTTCAAGTTCAATTGATTTTCAGGATCGACAAAAAGCATTAAATTATGAAGTGGTCCACAATTTTCTTGAAAAGCCTCTGACGCCTGAAAAAATGAAAAGTATTCTATGATGGATTCCTCACAAGAAGTAAAGCATCCCATAAGCCTTGACCTTTACAGTTTTGGAGAAGGACATTTTGAAAAACACCATATTACTAACTCAGAGCAAATCATACCATTTTTAGAATCCGAACATAAATTCTGGCTCAACATGCCAAACCTGAACAACATTGATCTTCTCAATGAAATAAAAAATATTTTTGACCTCCATACCATGGCTATGGAAGACATCATCAATACTCAGGAAAGGCCGAAGGTCGAAATCTACGATCATTTTATCCTCATTGTGGTAAAAATGCTTTATTCACGTAATAACCTCGCCGATTTAGAGGCCGAACAAGTCAGTATTGTAATAGGGAAAAATTATGTGATTTCATTTCAGGAACATGCCTTTGATATTTTTGACGGTATAAGAGTCCGGATAGAAAATCCCTCAGGTAAAATACGGAAACATGGAACTGACTACTTTGCCTATACTCTTTTAGACGCCATAGTCGATGAATATTATTCTTTACTGGAAAAAGTAACTGACAAAATTGAGGTTCTAGAAGACGAAATCATCAGTGAGGAAAAAAGGGTCAAGCTCAGTGAAATCTACAACCAAAGGAAATCTATCCAACTTCTGAAAAAAGTCATCTGGCCCACTCGCGAATTGCTTTCTACACTCAAAAAATCAGAATCTTTCCTCATCAAAAGAAGAACGCTTCCTTTTATCAATGATATTTATGAGCAGACAGTTGAGATCATGGAAAATCTCGAGATGCAAAGAGAATCTATTACCACCTTGGTGGAAATATACATGACCAATATCAGCCTTAAGCAAAATGAGGTGATGAAAACACTGACCATCATTGCGACCATTTTCATTCCCTTGACTTTTGTGGCCGGAGTGTATGGGATGAATTTTGAGTATATGCCGGAATTGAAATGGGAATATGGCTATTGGTTTACATGGTCTATATTTCTTGGAATTTCCATTTTGATGGTGATTTACTTTAAAAGAAAACGGTGGTTCTAAAACCACTGTTTCTTTTTTGAATTGGTAAAATAAAATAAGTAAAATAGTATTTTTCTTAACAAGAAGCTTAATTTTGTATGAATTCAATAATAAAAACAGCTTCTTTTGCAAACTTGTGTAATTAAAATCGGATCTAATGTAGTCACCCAGGAAAATGGAATGCCTGATTTTTCCAGGATCAGGTCACTCTGTACACAGGTCTCCTTATTGAAAAACAAAGGCAAAAAAGTTGTTCTGGTTACTTCGGGAGCAGTGGCTTTTGGTAGGCAACACATACATTTACCTGAAAAGATCAATCCCGTCCTCAAAAAGCAAATATGGGCCGCTAATGGTCAAATAGCCTTGATCCATACCTATCAAAACATGTTTGCCGAATTAGGTCATTCCATTGCTCAGATCTTGGTTACTAAAGAAGATTTCAGGGACAGAAAGCATTACCTTAATATGAAAAATTGTATTGAAGGACTGCTTTCGCAAGGAATCATCCCAGTGATCAACGAAAATGATACTGTGGCTATTACTGAGTTGATGTTTACTGACAATGACGAATTGGCAAGCCTGACTGCTGCCATGGTCAATGCCGATACGCTCATATTATTAACCAACGTGAATGGGGTCTATACAGGCCCTCCTGAGCTACCTGATTCCACACTTATTCAAATGGTAGACCAACTTACCCAGAATTTATCCAACTTCATACAGGCCAGTAAATCTTCCTTTGGAAGAGGGGGAATGTTGACCAAATTGAACATGGCAAAAAAATCTGCCAACCTTGGGATTCAGGTATTCATCGCCAATGGTAAAAAAGAAGGTATCTTAAATGAAATTCTAGACGGAAGCGCCATTTGTACCCGCTTTGATCCTTCTCCTATCAAACATAGTCCAAAAAAATGGCTGGCACATGGGGAGCAATATTACAAAGGAGAAATCATGATAAATGAAGGGGCAAAAAAAGCTTTGTTTTCCAATAAGATCAGCAGTCTCCTGCCAGTTGGCATAACTTCATGCTCCGGAGATTTTGAAAAGGGTGATATTATAAGAATTGTTGATGATTCCGGTAATCGAATAGGCCTTGGAAAAGCAGCCTATAGCATGAAAGCGCTAGGAGAAAAAATCGGACAAAAAAAACAAAAACCTATTATCCATTACGACTACCTTTATCTTTTTACATATGAGTGAATTTGACAAAGTTTTTAAGGAATTAAAATCAGCCTCAAGGAAATTAAGCCATGTGACCGAAAAGCAAATCCAGACCACCTTGGATGATTTGGTTATCCTTAGCAAAAAAGTCATTCCTGAAATACTGGAAGCCAATAGGCTAGACCTTTCCAAGATCAACCCTAAAGATCCAAAATATGACCGTTTATTATTGACGGAGGAAAGAATCCTTGCCATATTGGAAGAAGTAAATCAAGTAAAAAACCTTCCAAGTCTTTTGGGGCATGAATTGGAAAAAAGAGTACTTGATAATGGACTTGAACTCCGCAAAATCTCCGTCCCACTTGGGGTGTTAGGAGTTATCTATGAGTCTCGTCCAAATGTGACCTTTGATGTATTTTGCCTGGCTTTGAAATCAGGAAATGCCCTGATACTTAAAGGTGGATCAGATGCAGATCATTCCAATAAAGCCATTATGAAAGTTATCCATCAGGCCTTGGAGAAAAATGGAATTCCCATCCATGCCTATTTGCTACTCCCTCCTGACAGGAAAGCTACCCAGGCTTTACTGGAAGCTGTTGGATACATAGATGTGATCATCCCGAGAGGAAGTCAGGGCCTGATTGATTTTGTACGATCAAACTCAAAAGTACCGGTCATTGAAACAGGCGCTGGCATTGTGCATACTTATTTTGATGAATCGGCAGATTTGGAAAAAGGAAAAGCAATCATCCTCAATGCCAAAACCAGAAGACCGAGTGTGTGCAACAGCTTGGATTGCCTGATCATTCATAAATCTAGATTGAATGAGCTTTCACAACTTGTAACACCTATTTTGGAAAAAGATGTGCATATTTTTGCTGATGAAAAGGCTTTCCAATATCTCCCCTCTCACCCTTTGATTAAGCCTGCAGAGGCAGGTCATTTTGGCACAGAATTCCTATCGCTTAAAATGGCCATCAAAACAGCGGGAAACATGGACCAAGCTTTGGAACATATTGCCCAATATAGCTCCCGACATAGTGAAGCCATCATTTCGGAAAGCCCTGAAAATATCGAACGGTTTTTAAAAGAAGTGGATGCAGCTGCTGTTTATGCCAATGCCTCTACAGCATTTACAGATGGCAATCAATTTGGATTAGGTGCAGAAATCGGCATCAGTACGCAAAAATTACATGCCAGAGGACCGATGGCCATGAAGGAACTTACTTCTTATAAGTGGGTGGTCAGAGGAAATGGGCAAATTAGGTAAATTAAAAACTATAGCCAAAGGACAGATAGGGCCAAAAGGGAATAACGTTGTCGAAATTAATTGAAACTAAAAAGGAACTTCCACCCAGTTCTCCAAACACCGTATTTCTTTTGAATTCTGACTGGGCTTTTGATTCATTAAAACCGATAACTAAAAAAATCAGAAAATAAATTAAAATAGATTTCCCCATTATGAACTAAGTTAAACCTCAAGTTCTGGAAATATAAAAAAGAACCTAATAATTTAGATAAAAGCGAATTTCACCAATTCTTCAAGCGAAATATAATCCAGCGTTTTCTCATGACTGGCTTCTAATATGATTAATGGGGCTATTCCTGCTTTATATGCTTCCGCCCATCTGCTTACACACAAACACCATTTATCGCCTGGCTGAAGACCTGGAAATGTATACTCTGGCCTCGGGGTAATCAGATCATTTCCCATACTGAAACTGAATTCCAAAAATTCTTTTGTCATCACTGCACATACCGTATGTGTTCCCAAATCATCCGGACCTGTTTCACAGCAGCCATTTCTGTAAAATCCAGTAAGTGGATAAGAACTACAAACCATAATAGGTTCTCCAAAAACATTTTTTGCTATCAATTCATTATTTCGTAAATAATTAGGCATAAAATATGAGTTTTGGATGAATAATCAATAACCTGACTCAAGCAATCCATTCAGGCGCAGAATCCCCTATCCAAGTAAATCCCAATTTTTATTAAATTAACATTTGGAGGAATATAAAAAATTCGACTGTCCAATTTTATACATGAAGTTAGTTGGACGAACAGGAGTATTTTTGCCAAACCACTCTCCTCTACTCTTTTAACTAAGTTAGTGTTAAAAAAATAGCCCAATATATCTCAATACAATAATAATCAAGGCAGTTTAATTGAAACTACCTTGACTATTTTATTTGACAGCTTTAGCCTTTTCAGGATCGTATTTCAATTTACCAAGCCAATAGAGGTATAAAACTTTGGAATATTTCAACATTAGCGGCAAAAGAAGCACATTACTGACCACAATTGTGATCAGATAGGCTGATAAGGGCGCATTATCTGTCAAAATATTGATCGCCGTAAAAACCGTTACCATCAATGCCACTGAAAATGCATAAGAAATAAACATTGCCCCATAATAGAAATCAGGCTCTGGGGTAAATACGGCCTGACATTTGGGACATCTATGGTGTACTTCTGTTAATTTTCTAAAACTAAAGATAGGTGTAGGAAAAATATTACCTTCCCGACAACTAGGACATTTACCCTGTAGCATAGCTGCTCCAAGACTTTTCTTATTCATATCTAAATGAGATTTTTGTGCGATTTAACGAATTTTCAATCAAAATACCGTGATACAAATCACTTATAATAGATGCTGATACTGAAGTGCAAAATAGCCATTTCGCTTTAAATTAACTAACTTTACGACATGCTGATGCGCTTGAAAAGACAGAAGTTTTCACAAGGTGTAATTTATCTTTTATTGGTAAACTTTATCAATTTAACGGCAAATTTTTATACAGCCTCCTCTATAGATTCCTCTCTTTTGAATCAACATGATCCCATTGACTCATTAGCGGAATTAGTTTTGGAATTTGTACTTGAAATGGATGAGGAAACCATACCGGATACGGAAGTCCCTCACGAAAAAAAGAAATTCTCAGACATCAAACTTTATGTTTGGCATCAAGTAAATACTTCTCTTGAATTTCACTTTTCAGAAACCAAACCTAATGGATATTATCTCAACATTTTTGAATCCACATCTCTGGAAATCAACTCTCCTCCACCCAAAAAGGTGTTTTTATTTTCTTAATACGCATTCAAATCTTACACCTTGGATCTTGCCATTTTGGCTTAAACCTACGACCTGGTTTGCCGTATTACACTGAGATTTGAAAACGTTTTTCTTTAAAATCTTAAGCATAATTATTTAATAATGATGAAAAAATCACTGATTTCAATGTGCTTTGTCTTCATCACTTCCTGGACATTTGGCCAGGTTGAAACAGAATTGGATAGTGTGAAACTTGAAAGAATTATTCTGGACAGTCTCTTCCTATCGGAAATTGAAGACAGTAAGCCAACTCAAAAACCCAAAGTTCTGCATGCGGAACCTTTATATATTGACCTAATCCGTGACCTGGGCGCTAGAAAAGGAGAAAAAGAATGGAATGTAGGACTTGGAATGACTGATAAAAGAGGTTTTGATAAATATGAGGCTTTGGTCGAATATGAATGGGCCCCCATTGACCGTTTAGGTTTTGAAGTAGAGTTGCCTGTAACCCTCTATACCATGCGGGGAGATCTTCCTTCTGACTTAGATCGGCCTGCAAATCGAATAGAATCTCTGAAATTAGCCACCCAATGGTCCTTTCTGGTTTCAGAAAAAGCAAAAACTACTCTTGCCCTTGGTTATATCCATGAATTTGAGTTTGTGGATTTGAATAAACTTGGGCAAAATGAATTGTTCAAAGGCAATATCTATAACCCTTTCTTCATTGCAGCCAAAAGATGGGGAAGAAACTACCATACATTGATCTATACCGGTCCAAGGATAGAAAAGGAATTTGATTTGCGAAGGAACATCACCTATGAATTCCATACCAATTTTCATTATATGATTACAGGTACCCGAAACTTTGTCGGGCTAGAAGTCAATAAGGAAGTCCAAAATGGCAAATTAGAAACAGTTCTTAGGCCACAAATGCGTGTCGGTCTAGCTGAAAATTTAATGATCGGTATCGTGACAGGTATCCCCATCAATAGGGACAGAGAAAGTCTGAGTTCTTTTCTCAGAATTATCTATGAACCGGGTTTTAGGACATTTCACTAAAAACAAAGCCCTTTGGAATCTTCCAAAGGGCTTTGTTATGGCAATTTTATTCAATCTTATCAGAATTGTTTCGGCACCAAGCCTCTACTGGATTCCACTATGATTTCGTCCAGTTCATAATCTTTTCCTTTCCCCCATCTCAATAACTCCTCCAAAGTATACACCTCTGTGGTATCCATATCTTTGACCTGAAAATTTGAACCAGAAAGTCTGGCCAATATTTCGATTTTACGCTTCTCTCCCATATTGGTAAGCTCGTAGAACCTTCCTACCCTTAAGTTATCCAGTGCAATCGCCATATCACGCTTAATCTCCTAAATTTAACAACTGTATTCTTTTAATGGGTCCGGGACAATATTGTTGATGACATCCCAAACAAGAACTGATCAAAACTTTGTAATTCTCACTTAATTGTGATTTGGGGCTCTCTTCAAGTCTTTTTAGACTTTCCAGGTAAGCATTGCCCATCATTTCAAAAGTTGCGGTTTTAACCGCAGGATTGGTGGGATGTGCCACCAGAATTTCTTTATGTCTCTTTAAATAAGATTTAATGTTTTCACCTTGTTCCACAGAAAACTTGATCTCTTCCAAATCCAGAAAAACCTCTCTCATCAACAGAGCCAGCGGGGCATCTTCATTTGGATATTGAACCGCCAATGTAGTCTGACTGCTATCCTTTTGGGCGCAGGAATTGAATAATAACCATCCTAAAATAAATAGATATGAATGACATTTATGCATTATCCCTGATGATTACGCCAACAGCTTCAAAGGCATATTCTTGCTTTGGTTCAGTGATGGCATCAATTTCTTCCTGGGATTTTCCGGCATCTTCAGCATAATGCTTTAAAGTAGCCACATCAGTCACTTTTTTAGAAGCTATTCCTTCAATTATAACTGGATAACCATGAGAATTTTTAGGCACGAAAAAGCCATAATCTTTGAAAGTAACACGCATCGTTTGCCCGTTTGGAAGATCAATAGTCATCCAACAACCTTTCATAGAGCACACTTCTTTGATCTCCCCTACTACTTTACCCTCAAATTCATCCTGAGATTCCAAAGTTGCCACCAATTGATCCAAAGAAACCAGTCCATTGTCATCAATCTCAGCACCAAAGATACCGGTAGGTTTGCTCTCTTCCTTTACCACTTCCTCTTGAGAACCTACTTTAGAAGAGTTTGGTGAAGTGCAGGCAAATGAAGCAGCAATCAAAATCAGTGCAGGCAATATTACTTTTTTCATGGCTGTTTATTTTTACCCAAATCTAAACAGTTCATTAGTTTATTCCAATAATTTTTATCTCGCTAATTCTTCAGCTTTTCAGCAAACACCTTTCTGAATTTTTCCACTTTCGGCCTAATGACAAACTGACAATAAGGCTGCATTCCGTTATCATTAAAATAATTCTGATGATAATCTTCAGCTACATAAAAGTTGGAGAAGGGGGTTACCTCTGTTATAATAGGCCTGTCAAATGCTTTTGATTCATCTAACTTCTTTTTGTAAAATTCAGCTGTTTCTTTTTGCTCCTCAGAATGAAAAAACACAGCCGACCGGTATTGTGGACCAACATCTGCACCTTGCCTGTTGAGTGTAGTAGGGTCATGGGTTGACCAAAATATTTCCAATATCTCAGCAAATGAAATCTGCTTGGGATCAAAGAAAAACTGAATCACTTCTGCATGACCTGTAGTTCCTGTGGTTACCTGACGGTAGCTAGGTTTGGCTATGTGGCCTCCACTGTAGCCGGACCTGACTTTTTCAACTCCAATTAAATCCTGATAAATAGCTTCTGTACACCAAAAGCATCCACCACCCAAAGTGGCGACTTCATATCCTTCAGGTACCTGAACATCTGTTTTGGGTAAATCTTGCATTTTTGTTGTCTTTTTGCTGTTCGTCTGCCCGCAGGCAATATTACTGATGAAAATAAGCCCCATGATCAGGGACTTTAAGTTGATAAATCTTTTCATGAAGAGTATAACATGTTTCTTGATATGGAAGTTTAAAATGCTGGTCCAATCTTTACCTTTTCTTCAGGTAATTCATGCATTGAAATCAGCTTTCCATTTAGGCTGACCGATATCTTCCCTTCTCTATATAGCAACATCATTTGAGCCAATACTTCATCCATAAAATAACGCCAAGAAGAAGGATAAATCCATTTCACCACTTCCTCAGGTCCAAAGCTATCTCCTTTTCTCATCCTGAGCATTTCCATAATAGCCATTGAAAGGATGTTGGGCATGATATTTTCCGGCATACTTTTCACCACATCAATTGCAAATCATGATAAAAATAGGAGGAAAATTTTTAAGGGTGAAAATAGTCCTGACTTGTTTGAAATATCTTCTGAAATGAAACTTCAAAAAATAGGAGTAACAAATTTGAATAAATTTCCCTTTTTCGTCTAAACTTCTGCTACTTCTTTGGTAAATTTTTTCGCGGGAAGTCCTATGAATCAAGGTAAGGGGCAATGAGGAGAAAATGTAAGATGCCTTTTTGTCCTGTAAATAATGATCCAGATTTTCAGCTGAATCACAAATGATTTTCACATTGGAATATGGAAAATCTTTTGAAAGGTTCTCACAAAAACTCTTGTTGATTTCAAAAACAAACAGTTCGGCATCAGGATCCATATTGGCATAAATCCCTGAGGTGATGCTTCCATCCCCTCCACCAAACTCAACTATGGTTTTGGCCCCCTTTAGGTCCGCATATGAAACCATTTTTTTGACCAAAGCCGGAGAACTAAAGGTTACAGCTCCGGTCTTATGAATATTAGTAAAAAGCTCTTTGAGCAAAACGCCTTTGTTTGCCATAAACGAATTGATGAAAGGAAGAAATCATTTTCTGTTTCATCAATATAAGCATTCTCTTATTAAATGAATCTCTTTATTCTTAAAACAAGTTCATTTGGATTAAAAGGCTTTGTAATAAAATCACTTGCTCCAAGCTTAAATGCCTGTTGCACAGATGATTCTTCTTCTCCCAAAGCAGAAAGTACCAAAATAGGAATTTCCGGAAAATCCTTCTTCACCAAATAGGTGATTTCTAGCCCGGACTTGTAAGGAATCATCAAATCTGTAATGACCATATCAGGCTTTAGTTCATGAACAGCTTTCAGACCTGCATCACCATCCATGGCTATATAAACCTGAAAACCCTCTTTTTTCAATTTAAACTCCACCATCTTCAGAATAAGCTGGTCATCTTCAATCAGAAGTATTTTCTTCATTGGGTAATCTTTACTTTAACTCTTTATTTGCCTTTGCAATGATAAATTACAGAGACTTTAACATAATCATTGTGCTTTTCATCACAAAATCGATATTTTTTAAGGTCCCAAATATTTTCAATTTCTTGTTTTTTGAAGAAAAATCGGGTCATTTTTCTAGAATTTATAATGCAACATCAGCATCAATTCAAATTCGTTTTGGTTTCTACCTGGAAAAAATTCCTGTTTATTGTACATAACCTGAATTCCTGAGACAAACTTTTTGGCTAATAGTCGATAATATCCAGAACCTATTCTCCATGAATCCAAAGCCACCCTGTTTTCAAATTGTCCAAGTGTCTGTCTCTCATCCGGTGAGGTACCGTATCCTCCGATAAAGGTAAGATAATCAAATCGTGTGTCGAAGTAATACCTTGTAGTCAATGTAAAGGCAGGGTAATATTGAGTTTTTTCATTCTGAAGGAATGTACGCAAGTTAATCCACCAAGAACCTATATATTTTCCACCACCTAAGATAAGCGATCTGAAATTTCTCCTACCTTCTGGAGGTGTAACAGAGGTAAATCTTCCTCCAAATTCCCACTCCCAACCACCTTTGAGATTTTGATGGAAAGAATAACCATACCTTTGCTCAGGAAACACCAGACTTGGACTAAAGGCCAACCCTAAATAAGAATAAGATTTCTTACCTGTGAAAAAATAAGATTCAAATTCATATTGAATTCCCGAATCAATGGTACTGCCGGAACTCAATCTATTGGCATAATTGACCCTACCAACGAGAGCCCCCCATCTTCTTTCCCGTACATATTGAAGCCCTGTTAGATGCCATGGGCCTACTCCATCTCTATCAAAATTCGTCAAACTGTAATTCACACCAATTCGATCATTATCCAATCGGAGCTCTAACAGGTTCAATCTCTGCCTGAATCCGGATTGCTCAGGGAATTTTGAGATGACATTTTTAAGAAAATCAAATTCCTCTCTTTCACCTCCCTGCAATTGAAGAAAACCATGCTTATACCTATACAAACTAACTTTTTCAGGGTAAATACCAATAGCTTTGTCTGCAATCTGCATTCCTTCCTTGAAATTCCCCTGATCGTATTCCAGCCCAAGCAAATAATCATAAGCATCTTCATATGCCTGATTGTTCTCAATCACATAATGAAGAAAATACCTTGCACTGTCGACCTTACCGGTAAGCTTATAAAGCCTTCCCAACAAGAGATGGAAATCCAGGTAATCTGGAGCTTCCTGTATACCCAATCGGGCCATTGAAATGGCTTTAGAATAGTTTTTTTCCTGATTGGTGACTTTTATTGTCTCTATTAATAGACTGTCTGTATCAATTTTCTGGGCATTGGACTCAAAGGAAAAAACCGATAATCCCAACAAAATGACCGAAGTGAACAGTTTTACCCTTCTCATGCTGCTGATTTTTTGTTGGTTAGAAATCCCTGTCTTTGCATATTGCCCCATTTTGCTTCCTTATTCGTAAAGAAATGAACGTATCCCTTGATGGATGCATATAGACTGAACGGATGGTATACAATGGGTTCGATGACCGCTTTAATAATTAAATTCATTAATTCTTTCCAACTCGCATAATGACCATAAAACCATTCATCCCACAAAACTGATAAAAATGTAACAAGGAGATAAAATAAATAAACAATCCCTGTGACTTTAAAAAAATACCCAATATTAAAATCAAGAAAGAAATACGCGACTACCAAGCTGATAATCCCCAATAATTCCAAAATAGGGACCAGAAACTCAAAAAGGAAAAAATAAGGCAAAATCAAAAATCCAGTTTTACCATATTTTGGTCTAAAAAGCATATTCTTATGCAGGTTGAGGGTCTGTATTAGTCCTCTTGACCAACGCACACGTTGCCTAATCAGCACCTCTTTGGTAGCAGGTACTTCAGTCCAGCAAAGAGATTCAGGAATGTAAAGGATCTTGAATTTCTGATTGGTTTCGTGCATATATTTCCTCATTCTGGTGATGAGCTCCATATCTTCTCCTAAGGATTTGTGCCAATATCCTCCTGCTTTGATTGCTATTTCTTTATCAAACATGCCCAATCCACCGGACACTAAAAGCAGGCCGTTTATTTGACTCCAAGCCATTCTACCCATCAAAAAAGCCCGGATATACTCCAATTCTTGAAAGGATGCCCACCAGTTTTTTGGGAAATGTATTTTAACCATAAATCCGTCTTTGACTTCGCAGGAGTTGGAAGCCCTGATCGGTGCACCTGTAGCGATGACTTTGGTTTTGGAAGTCATAAAAGGCTTGGCCAGCTTCATGATAGTATCCTTTCTGAGAATACAGTCAACATCTGTACAGATAAAAAGTGGATGTTTAGCTGAATTGATACCCGCATTGGAGGCATCAGCTTTACTTTTCCCATTTTCCTTATCCACTACCAAAAGTTTGTCATATACAGGATTGGTAGATTTATAATGTCCTCTTACCGGTTTAGTGATGATTTTTTCATCGTAATAAAAATCCACTTTGACCAATTCAAATTCATCAATGAGTTTTGTTAAAGTATTGTCAGTACTGCCATCATTAACGATAACCACTTCAAAATTGGGATAATTGAGTGATAGCAGGGACTTGACATTGTGAATGATGCTCAATTCCTCATTAAAGGCCGGTGCAACTATGGACACTCCTATCAGGTGATTGGAACGTACCAAAACATCATCTTTAAGGGTGTATTTTGCATTGTTATATTTTTTAATGGCCCAAAAAGAGGCAATGGCCATGATCAAATAAATCAAAATGTAAAGTGAGGCATAGCCTGCAATAAACATCTCAAAGAATTTCAAATAGTTATCTAGGAACGTCATTATTGGGTCAGGTATGGGTCTTCAACGTGTTTTTTTGCTTTCAATAAATTAAGATTGCTCCCAAAATCAAGTGTAGAAAATTCTTGATCAAGCGTTTTTAGGGTGTAAAGTGCGGCAATTTGTAGTTCAGCACTTCTGGGTGATTCAAGCAACTGATGGATAAATTCAGAGGATTGATCTCCTCCAATCCCCTTTAAAGTATGGATAATTTCAATTTGATTTTCTTCCTCCTCGTTTTCAAATGAGTCAATAAGAGTCTGTTCTGCATCAAAGTAAAAAAGCTTGCCTATGGTTTTTATGGCTTCAAGTCGGACTTTTGGATTAAGAGAAGTTAGCAATTTAACCACCTTAGGGCCAGAATCTAAATCATTATAATACGCCACCAACTTAAGCGCGAAAATAAGATGTGAATATTCTTCAAATTCCAACCATTTGCCAAGATTTTCAGGTTTCTTAATCTTTTTTCGTTGAATGACATCGAGGATATTCAAACCTTCCACGTGGCTGATGTTATCTGTATATTCTTCTAATACGTGTAATGGATCCAACTCTGCCAATGAGATATACGCCAAAAGTGCAGATGATCTCAACTCATGATTACTATGTGAAATCAACGGATAGATTTTTTCAGCAGCTTTACTGTAGTTCAGCTCCCTCCAATAATAAACAGCTTTGGACTTCAAATACCATTGGCTTGATCTCAATAATCTTTCAGTATAACCCTGAAGCCCTAATTTAAAATATACTGACAACAAACCTGATTTACTTTCTCCCTTGATATTTTTTCCCAATTCAATTATATTTTGAATCAAGAGGTCTTTACACCAGCTTTTCTGAAGTGGTATTTTACTTTTAAAAGCATTGATCTGACTGTCATAATAGTCTTCAGCCAGATTATCACCAAACAACAGGTCGGAAAGGAATCCATTGACCCTATATTGGACCATTTTTTTATTTTCAGCCAGGTATTTTTTCCTTGACCGAAGATAAAAAAGCTGAAAAATTACAAAAACCACAGAAAACACTAATATTCCCACAACCATATTGGATATGGAAATAATATTTTCACCAAAATGCAGGTCAGCACTAACCTGCAATCTGTCCATTAGACCCTGTGCAGCTTTGTCAGGAATCTGTGAGGACTTCACATTTATAGTTTGTAGCAAAACTTATAAAAGTTAAAAGTTCCTATAGAATAAATAGGAAGATAAATGTATGATTAAATTACTTGACTCTACATCAATCTTTTAACCCGAAAAGCCAGTTCATTCGGATTAAAAGGCTTAGGAACAAAATCTGAAGCCCCCTGCTGAAATGCCCTGACCACAGTATCTTCCTCTTCGCCCATAGAGCTTAAGACGATCACCGGACAATTGGGCCTTTTGTTTTTGGAATATTGTATAATTTCAATTCCATCATGGAAAGGTATCATCACATCCGTGATGACCATATCAGGATTCAAAGAGTCGATTTTTTTCATCGCCTCTTTACCATCAACGGCTACTGTGATATTGAAACCTTCCTTTTTCAATCTGAAAGAAACCAAGCTGGATATCAACTTGTCATCTTCAATTACCAATATATTCTTCATAAACAGATAAGTTAGAGTGATTAAGCGGGATAAATATAAATATTAAAAAAGATAAAAAACAAGGGGTATTCACCTTAAAATTGTATAAATTTTTTATCAAAAAATACAAACAAAAAGAAATGCATTATGTAGAAAATTAATTGCCGTTCTTAACCAAATAAGGCATTTAAAAAAAATAACTTTTTTCAAAAAAAATTCTTTTGTTAGCTTACTAGTCATAAAAAATTCTAAAATCATCTGTACAGACATGAATATCAACTTCAATCCAAAGGTATTCAGTAGCTTACTTATTTTGGCGTTATTCTTTTCTTTAACTGGATTTGCCCAAAGCGATCCAACAGCCGAGAGAAGGGTAACCGGGACCTATGCCATTAAAAATGCTACTGTTATTACATCCCCTGGAAAGTCCATTTCCAGAGCAACTGTATTAATCAAAAACGGTTTAATTGAAGGAATCGGAAGTAACCTGATAATCCCTGTGGAGGCTCAAGTTATTGATGCCGATTCTTTATTTATTTATCCAGGGTTTATCGATGGTGCAAGCACTGCCGGAGTCGGCCGTCCTGCTGATCCTGAAAGACCATCAAACTTTGACCCGTCCAACCCACCTGATGAGATTGCAGGAATTACACCTTGGAGAAATGTTTTGGATAATTTCGATTCAAAAAACAATCAAATTACTGATTGGAGAAAAGTCGGATTTACCATTGCGCAGATTATTCCTGAAGGTGGGATGCTTCCCGGTAAATCAGCAATTGTCGTGTACGGCGGAAAAGAGTCAACCAATATCATTGCCCAAAACACTGCCATGAGCGCTCGGTTCAGAGCACAAGGTGGTGGAAGAGGCATGTATCCCGGTACTCAACTGGGCATTATGGCCAAATTCCGTGACTTATACAAAAATGCGGAACTATCAGCAAGACACAATAGACTATTTGCCTCTAATTCAGGACTGAACAGACCGGAAATCAATAAGACCCTAGAAGCCTTTTACCCGGTATTGGATAAAAATATTCCGATCATTTTTGAAGTATCCAATGATCTGGAAATCCGCAGAGCACTAAGCCTACAAAAAGAAAATGGCTTCCGTTTGGTTTTGGGCGGAGCTACTGACTTACATAACGTAGTAAACGACATCAAAGCTGCCAATGCTCAAGTATTACTTTCTTTCAGATTACCTAATGACAAAACAGCCAACGCAAAAACAGAAGAAATGTCTGAAGAGATGAAAAATAGAACCCAAAGGGTAAAAGAAGCCTATGAACATATACTGAAAGAAGCTGCTGTATTGGAGCAGGCCGGTATTCCGTTTGGATTCACTTCTATTGGTGGCAAAAGCAATGATATGTTCAAAAATATCCGTACCATGATTGCCAATGGTTTAAGCGAGGATGCTGCCCTAGCTGCACTTACAGTCAACAATGCTCAGATTTTAGGAATACAAAAGTTTGCCGGTACCCTGGAGAAAGGAAAGCTGGCCAATATGGTAATTGCAACTGCACCTATCTTCTCTGAAGATGCACAGATCAAGCATGTTGTCGCTGATGGCTACATTTTCGATTATGAAATTAAAACCAAAAAGAATGGAAATGGTACCAATGGTGCCAATGGTGCAGTTAACATTGAAGGTACATGGGAATACACCTCTGATACCCCAGCAGGCAGCTCAGGTGGAGTGATGAGCATCAAAAAAGAAGGAGATACTTATAAGGGTTCAATTGATTATGATAATCCTGCCGGCAATGGAAAAGCTAAATCTGATATGAACAATATTGTCTTATCTGGAAACAACCTTAGCTTCACCTTCAATGTCAACGCGGGAGGTATGTCTTTGGAAGTGAATGTTTCCGGTGAAATCATAGGAGATGAATTCACTGGAAGTATGTCATTGGCTGACTTCGGTAGCTTTCCTTTGAATGCTAATAAAAAGCCAAACCAACTCAACCAATAATCCTTAAAAAAATGAAGAAGATAAAATATATCCTTGCCGGCTTTTTGATGATGGGTTGTATATATACCCAGGCGCAGACGCCAAAAGGCTCTGTACTGATCAAAAATGCCACAGTTCTTACCGTGACCAACGGGACCTTAGAGGGTACTGATGTTTTGGTAGAAAACGGTATCATCAAAAAAATAGGTAAAAACCTACGTGCTGCAAACATAGAAACAATCGATGCAAGTGGAAAATACCTGATGCCGGGGATCATTGACGCTCACTCACACGTAGCATTGGACGCAGTAAATGAAGCAACTGCACCGATCACTTCCGAAGTCAAAATGGCTGACGTAGTGAATCCCTATGATATAGGTCTTTACAGAGCATTGGCAGGAGGGGTAACTATCTCTCACGCGATGCACGGTTCAGCCAACGCCATCGGTGGACAAAATATCACCCTAAAGCACCGCTATGGAACATCGAATCCGGAAGACCTTTATATGAAGGAAGCACCAAGAACCATCAAGTTTGCCCTTGGAGAAAATCCGACCAGGGTCCATGGACGTGGTAATGGCATACAGCCTAGAACTAGAATGGGGGTGGAAGCAATAATCAGAAATGGTTTCAATGAAGCTATACAATACAAGAAAACTTGGGAAGCATACGAAAATGCACTCAAACAGAAAGGTGCAACTCCTGTTCCTCCTAATTATGATAGCAGATTACAGACTTTGGTGGATATCCTAGATGGAGAAGTAATAATCCACTGTCACTCATACAGAGCTGATGAGATTTATGCATTGATCAATACCTGTAGAGATTTTGGCATCAAAAACATTGTGTTTTCACACGTAAATGAAGGCTTTAAAGTAGCTCCCGAACTGGCAGAATATACTATGGGTGCATCTGTCTTTGCAGATTGGTGGGCATACAAATTTGAAGTGTACTACTCCACAGCTTATAATGCAGCTATCTTAACTGAAAATGGTGTGATTACTTCCATCAATTCCGATTCAGGTGAATTGATCCGTCACCTTTATCATGAAGCAGGAAAGGCACAACGCTACGGAGAGCTCAATGATGAGCAGACTTTGGCTTTGATTACCATCAACCCAGCCAAACAATTGGGTATTGCTGATAAAGTGGGATCTATTGAAGAAGGCAAACAAGCTGATTTGGTGATTTTCAATGAACACCCATTGTCAGTATATGCAATTCCTCAAATGACATTTGTGGACGGGGTTAAGTACTTCGACATCAATCAAGACAGCGATGATATGAGACTTAAAGTAAGTGCAAGCGAAGCTGTGGAGCCTATATTCCTCAAAGAACATGACCACAAGTGTATGCATGGGGTGGATTTCTTCTTTACCAATTTCGGTAGGAGTTTATTTGATCACTCTCACTAAAATCCAGCTCAAAGTTTAAAAAGCATGATCATGAAAAAGATAAAATTTATTCTATATGCCTTCCTGTTGACAGTATTGCCTTTCTATGCTAATGCACAGTTTGATGGTGAGTTTGTCAAGCCCAGGAATGGTAAATTCCTCCTTCAGAATGCCACTATTGTCACTGTAACCAAGGGGACAATTGAGAATGGAAGTGTTCTGATCGACAACGGAAAAATCACTGGGGTAGGCAAAAACCTTGCTGCCGGTGATGCAGAAATCATTGATTGCACAGGTCAGTTTATTTACCCCGGCCTATTTGACGGAGGTAGCCGTCTTGGCTTGGTTGAGGTCAATTCAGTAGCAGAGACCCAGGATTTTGCCGAGATAGGGCAAGTAACACCAAATATGCAGGCACTTGTAGCGGTAAATCCAAACTCAGTGGCTATCCCTGTGACGAGGGTTAGCGGTGTAACCACTACCTTGACTACCCCTTCCGGCGGACTGTTTCCTGGAACCGCCGCGCTTATCAATTTGAATGGTTATACACCTGATCAAATGTATGCAGGATTCAAAGGTGTTGTCCTTAACTTTCCATCCTCAGCCCGTAGAAGTACTTGGGACAGAAGAAGTGATGAGGATATCAAGAAAGAAGCTGATGCTGCACAAAAAAACCTGAATGAAATCTGGGCTAAGGCGGAGACCTTCTATAAACTGCAGCAAGCAAAAGCCGAACTTCAGTATTATCCTGAAATGGAGCAATTGGCAAAGGTAATTTCAGGTGAACTCCCTCTTTTGGTGGAAGTCAATGCAGCTACAGATATCTTATCGGCCATCGATTGGATCAAGTCCAAAAATGTTAAAGCTATCCTCACAGGAGTAGCTGAAGGCTGGAGAGTTGCTGATAAAATTGCAGCAGCAAACTTATCTGTAATTACAGGGCCCATGCTTTCTATCCCAACAAGACAGTCCGACAGGTTTGATGCTGCCTATGCCAATCCAAGTAAAATGGCAAAAGCCGGTGTAAAAGTTGTTATCAGAACCAACGATGCAGAGAATGTCAGGAATCTACCATTCAATGCAGGTTTTGCAGCTGCCTATGGTATGGGTAAAGAAGAAGCACTTAAAGCAGTAACCATCAATGCAGCTGAGGTATTTGGCGTAGCGGACAGAATGGGCTCTATCGAAGTAGGTAAAGATGCCACCTTGTTGGTAGCTACCGGAGATCCTTTCGAAACCAAAACCCAAATCAGACACGTATTCATAGATGGATACAGAGTTCCAATGAGCAACAGGCACATCAAATTGTACCAGGAATTCCTGGAAAGATCGCCAGGTTTGGAAAAGAATTAAAAGCTAAGTAAGTTTAAACCGCAGCCAATTTTGACTGCGGTTTTTTCTTGTATTTATAAGTATGATAGTCAGCACTACAAACCAACTCGAAGGCTACAAAATAACGGCCTATTTAGGCATTGTTTCAGGGGAAACAATCATAGGAGCCAATGTTTTCAAGGATTTCTTTGCCAGTATTACCGACATCGTCGGTGGAAGATCTGCCGCCTATGAAAGGGTATTGCGTGAAGCCAAGGCTACGGCTATGGCAGAGATGGAAATGCAAGCCAAAGCCTTTGGCGCCAATGCCGTCATCGGTATTGACCTGGATTATGAAACTATCCGTGACGGAATGCTCATGGTGACTGCTGCAGGAACAGCAGTAAAAGTAGAGAAGGTCTTTAATTGACAATTTCTATTTTACCTGAGGTCACTTCACCCCTGATGGTTTGGGATGCTCCATTATTGATGTTCAAAGATCCTGATGATTGGGCATCCCCTACCTTTGCTGATCCGGCACTTCCTGTGGTAATATTGTAATTGAAAGACCTAAGGTTACTGAACGTCTGAATATAAATATTACCTGAAGTTGCTTTTAATCCCGTCTGAGAACTCAGCCCTGAATTGGTTGCAAATAGTTGACCGGTAGACACTGAAATCTCCCCAATTGATTTCACATTGTTCATTTCTATTTTCCCAGAGCTGGTATTGGCTTTAGCAAATCCATTCACATCTTTCATGAGGATCTCTCCTGAAGCGACTTCAGCTTCAATATTCCCTTCTACTTGAAGCATTTCTAGTTTTCCGGAACTTAGATCTACCATTATATTGCCGACAATATCTTGCATGAATCCAGTACCTGAAGCAATATCGACTTCCAAATTTGGAATGGTGACATTCCTTAAAAATAATTCTCCAGACTCAACTTCAAATTCAGAAGAGGTGGTCACGACATTTTGTACTGTCAATTTTCCAGAATCGACCTCCAAATCCAATTGCATATTTCTCGGTCCTGTCAATTTGATAGTTCCTTCTCCTTTTGCACTTCCACTGAACAACCTGTTGTTGGTCGACACAAATACTCTGAGTGTACTGCCTATCACCCTGTATTCCACTTCAAACTTCTTGGCTGAATTAGATAATAAAGCAACATCTAGATTCAAATTTTGTACGCCGGACACTCCGGTATATTCCACATCTAGAAAATCACCTTCAACTTCGACCTTTGTGATGCCTTCAAAATCCTGTTGGATTTCAGAAACAAGAGATAGATCGTCATCCAGGCAGCTGGTCAAAGAGACCAAGAGCAATAAAAACATCATTAGAGATGTGGCAGGTTTCGACAAAATACTGGAGCTAAACACTTTACGTTCAGACTGCATGGTTTTCATTTTCATAAAGTATTCGAAGTATAATTTAATACCAATTCTAGCGAAATAAATGCCAATTTTTCACATTTAACCCCTCATTAATAAAATAATTATTGAAGACCTTGCATATCCAAAAAGTACCTCTTTAATTTGCATTATCCTTTCACTTTTTGAGTGCGGGGATTTATAAAGAAGAGGCGAGAGACAGGCTCTATGACCCTCTGGCAACCTGGAAAATCCAAGGTGCCAATTCCTGCCGGTTGATAGTATCGTCAACTGGAAATATAAATTCTAATCGCTATGAATTTACAAAGACGCTTTCCAAAAGAATCAGTTTTATCAGGCCACTATGTAATTGCACTGAATTACATGTGTATGTAATTTTCTATGGCTTACAGTCATTTCTATTTATCTTGTTAGATATAGTTTAACCTTTTCTATTCACTTCAAATCTTTTACCACCATGTCCAATTATCACTTTGATACCTTGCAGCTTCACGCAGGCCAATCGCCTGACCCTACCACCAATTCTAGAGCTGTCCCTATTTACCAAACATCTTCCTATGTTTTCAATTCAGCTGAGCATGGCGCCAATCTTTTTGCACTAAAAGAGTTTGGAAATATCTATACCAGGATCATGAATCCTACAACGGATGTTTTCGAACAGCGAGTTGCTGCTTTGGAAGGTGGCGTTGCCGCACTGGCAACAGCTTCAGGTCAAGCCGCACAGTTTTTAGCTCTTAATAACATTCTTGAAGTAGGAGACAATTTTGTTTCCACCCCCTATCTCTATGGAGGAACTTATAATCAGTTCAAGGTTGCATTCAAAAGAATCGGAATAGATGTCAGGTTTGCTAAAGGAGGTGATCCAGAAGACTTCGAAAAACTGATTGACGATAAGACTAAAGCCATTTATCTTGAAACTATCGGTAATCCTGAGTTTAACATCCCGGATTTTGAAGGAATCGCTGCAGTTGCCCGAAAGTTTGATTTACCACTTGTTGTTGACAATACATTTGGAGCAGGAGGCTTCCTTTTTCAACCACTAAAGCATGGCGCCAATATCGTCACAGCATCAGCCACGAAGTGGATAGGTGGACACGGAACTTCCATTGGCGGTATTATCATCGATGGCGGAAATTACAACTGGGGAAATGGTAAATTTCGACAGTTTACCGAACCTTCAGAAGGCTATCATGGCCTGAAGTTTTGGGATGTGTTTGGAGAAAACAATCCACTTGGATTGCCCAATATTGCATTTGCCATTCGTGCAAGAGTTGAAGGTCTTAGAGATTTTGGCCCGGCAATAAGTCCATTCAATTCTTTCCTGCTTTTACAAGGGCTTGAAACACTTTCTCTGAGAGTTCAACGTACCGTAGACAATGCTTTAGCAATCGCAAAATGGCTAGAAACCCATCCAAAAGTCCAGAAGGTAAATTATCCGGGATTAAAATCCTCCCCCTATCACGAGTTAGGAAAAAAATACCTGAAAAACGGCTTTGGAGGCGTATTGAGTTTTGAAATCAGAGGTGATAAGGAAAGTACAAGCCAATTTATCAATAAGCTCAAGCTTATCTCTCATTTAGCCAATGTAGGGGATGCCAAAACCCTGATCATTCAACCTTCAGCAACAACACATCAGCAGTTAAGTGAACAGGAACAATTGGCAGCAGGAGTATCTCCTACCCTACTGAGGCTTTCCTTAGGAATTGAGCACATTGAAGATATCAAAGCTGATCTTCAACAGGCTTTCGACAGTATTTGACCCTGAAAAATATAGATTAAACATTTGATTGAACCTGATCTTATGGGATCATAATCCCTTAAGGATTTTAGAGGTTATCTTGACCTTTTGCATAATGAATTTAGAAAGTAATTACCTGATTATTGAAATGGCGCAAGAAAGCTATACCCATGAGGGTACTTTGGAACTGGAATCTGGAGAAAAACTTAAAGGTTTTGAACTGACCTATACCACACAGGGACATTTGACAACTGCAAAAGACAATGTGGTCTGGGTCATTCATGCCCTTACAGGTGATGCCAATGTGCAGGACTGGTGGGGAGGTCTGGTCGGAGAAGATAAATTCTATGATCCTTCCAAACATTTCATTATTTGTGCCAACCTACTGGGTTCTTGCTATGGCTCAACCAACCCTCTTTCAACTAATCCGGGTTCAGGAAATCCATATTATTATGATTTTCCCAGTTTGACTACGAGAGATCTTGCCAAATCATTGGAAGCATTGAGAATCCATTTGGGTATTACCAAAATCCATACCCTAATAGGAGGCTCATTAGGAGGTCAGGTGGCTTTGGAATGGGCATACCTCCTTGGTGAACAAGTGAAAAACACCATTATTTTAGCCTCTAATGCCAAAGCCTCTCCCTGGATTATTGGCTTTAACGAAAGTCAAAGAATGGCCATAGAAGCAGATAGTACCTGGGGAGAACTTCATTCTGAAGCCGGTCAAAAAGGCCTAGAGGCAGCAAGAGCAATTGCGATGATTTCCTATCGACATCCCCAAGACTTTGCCATGAAACAATCCGATCAAGAAGAAAAACTCGATAACTTCAGAATCTCCTCCTACCTCAGGTACCAGGGGCAAAAATTGGCCAAGCGGTTCAATGCCTATACTTACTGGGTATTGAGTAAGGCTATGGACAGTCATGATATAGGGAGAGGCAGAGGTGGTACTGAAAAAGTGCTCTCTGAAATCAAATCCAAAATATTGGCCATTGGAGTAGACAGAGATCTTTTGTTCTTGAAAGAAGAATCCCAATTTATCGTACAGTTTGCAAAAAAAGGAAGCTATCGGGAAATTCAGTCTACATTAGGACATGATGCATTTTTGATCGAATATGAGCAGCTTCAATACATTTTGAGCAGCTTTTATCTGGAAAGTAATTCTGAAAATTAAACCTATGGCTTTAAACCCATTAATTGGAAAATTCACCTTTTTCTATCTGCCTCTGACCAAAAATTAATCCTTGGCATGGGCAGAAAGTTGATTATTTATATCATTGAAGAATAAGGAGTTCAGGATAAGTTTTTGAAATTAAATTCATCAGCTGATAGTATTTTTAGATCAATAAGGATTGGCTTCAACCATTTTAAAATAATCATCCACATACCTATCCAAGATCCACTAAATTTATTTTTCCCCACCTAACATTCTATTTAACTACTCCTCAAAAGAGTATTGAACTTAAGCATGATTATTTTTAAATTATTTAAATGAAATATTCACAGATAAAAGAATCCTGTCTGTACATCTCTGACCTTGATTTAGCAGAGAATTTTTATAAAGAAATTTTGGAAATGCCGGTAATTTCCAAGGTCGATGGAAGACATATATTTTTCAGAGTTGGAACTTCTGTTCTACTTTGTTTCAATCCTGAGGTGACGGCAAAAGAGGAAAAATTACCTCCACATTTCGCGAAGGGGAAACAGCACCTTGCTTTTGAGGTAGGAAGACACGATTATTTAAAAACCAAATCAAACCTACTATCTAAAGGAATTACCATCACCCATGAACAGGAATGGGGAAATAATCAAAAAAGCTTTTACTTCGAAGATCCTTTTGGCCATGTTTTGGAAATCGTTCCACAGGGTATTTGGGAATAAAAAAACCGAAACCCTAATTGAGTCCCGGTCAAGTGTTTTCTTTCGATAAATTACTCAGCTTTTGTCCATTCTACGGTTCTTCCAATCAGTGAAACCCCAACATATCCTCTAACTTCAAGCGTTTTATCATTCTTTTTCTTAATGATACAGGAGTATGTTTTCCCGTTTTTTGGATCATAAATGTTTCCATTTTCCCAGGTACCTCCATTAAATTCAAAACCGCTTAAAAGTTTCATGCCCATAATTTGCCTGCTCCTTTTACTTTTATCAGTATTGTTCTTATCTAATTTTGGCTTACCATTTTCAAAAGGTTCTTGTAACCAAACGATCTTGCCAAAATATTTCCCTCCTTCTTTATATATTTCCACTTGGGCATCTTTTTCAGTATTATACCATTTACCTACTATTGCATCTGAGGACTGCGCCAGCGCTAGTATAAAGGAGCCTAATGCCATAAACAGAACAAGTGTTGCTATACTTTTTTTCATAATCAATTGATCTTTTTTTGCCCTATAATTCAGGAATAATAATACATTTAATACTTGAAGTCAAGTAAAAATGTTTAACAATGGGGCAAACAGGCCATGATGAAGTTGAATTTGATGGGCACCTATAATTTGGTATGGCATGACATTTCCTTTCATTTGCTGCCTGAGAAAGCCATTTATCTCCCCGATTACACATCTTTATTAATAGCTGATCCACATTTCGGGAAGGCTGCCCATTTTAGAAAAGCGGGAATTCCTGCTCCCGAAGAGGTTCATCAAGGTGATTATGTGAAAATCCAACAATTGATCCAAGGTTTCAGGCCTGCTCACCTCTTTTTTCTTGGAGATCTCTTCCATAGTGAGCTAAATAGTACTTGGGGAGATTTGGAATCTTTTAGAGAACTTTTTCCCGAGATCAATTTTCATTTGATAAAAGGAAATCATGATATACTTCCTGATGTAATTTATCGTTCAGATTTATGGCAGGTACATGAAGAAGCATACCATCTTGACAAAATGATTTTATCACATGAGCCATTGGCAGAAATACCGGAAGGGAAAGTCAATCTTTGTGGACATATTCATCCGGGGCTTTCACTATATGGCCGTGGGAAGCAAAAACTTACACTTCCCTGTTATTTCGTTTCTCTAAATCAAATGATATTACCTGCTTTTGGAAGATTTACTGGTTTGGCCAGAATGGCTTGCGGAAAAAATGAACAGGCCTTTGTGATTGCAGACAAAAAAGTAATTCGGGTCGATTTCCAAGCTTAAGATTGGTTTAATGGGTCAAGGTGATTAATTTTGGCAGAATTCAATAGGAATATGAGGGTAAATCCAAGAAAAAAAACGAAGCTAGGCAGATTTAAATTTATTTCAGTCCTGTTCAGCACTACCCTATCCCTTTTTATAGTTGGACTCTTTGGGGTAATTGTGATACAAGCCAAAACTCTTACGAGCATAATCCGTGAAAATATAGAAATTCAGATTTTTCTCAACAAAAACCTTTCTGATGCTGAAAAGGCCAAGATCGGTAAGGATTTGGAATCCAAACCTTATATCATGAGGAAAGATGACAAAAGCGGAGTGACGTTCATCTCACAGGACGAAGCTGCACAATCCTTTTTGGAAGACACGGGTGAGGACTTTACCAAATTCCTGGAAGATAATCCATTAAGGGATAGTTACACGCTTGCCATCGCTGAAGAATATCAAACAGCTGAACAAATTGAAGAAATAGTCAATGAAATAAAGGATATAGATGGGGTCTTTGAAGTGACCTATATGGCCGATCTGGTAGACTCTATCAATCAAAATCTGACTAAAGTGGCCATCGTCATGGGAGGATTTATTCTTATTCTGGTGTTCACGGTGGTCATGTTAATAAACAATACCATTAAACTGGCTCTATTTTCTCAACGGTTCCTCATCCGAAGTATGCAATTAGTAGGTGCAACACGAGGATTTATCAGAAGGCCTTTCTTATCAAGGGCTTTCTTATTTGGGATTTTGGCCGGCATCATTGCTTCTGCATTGTTATTCCTGATCATTGAATATACCAAAGCGAATATCGATGGTTTTGCCATGCTTCAGGATTATTCACTGCTTTACTTCCTGTTTGGGGGACTGATTCTCATCGGGGCTTTATTATCACTGTTCAGTACTTTACAAGCTGTAAATAAATATTTAAACATGTCTTTAGACGAACTTTATTAATATGTCAAATACAAACTTTCCTTTTTCAAGAAAGAATTATATTCTTATGCTGATCGGTATTGGAATAATTGCTTTAGGTTTTATCATTATTGGTTTGGACAGTGAGCCTCATGGCTTTGGCTTTTTGGGTTTGACTTTAGGGCCTATTGTCACCTTAGCTGGATTTATTTTTCAATTTTACGCCATATTTCACAAATCGGAATCAAAGTAATTAAATGGAAATAATTGATGCGATCATTCTGGGCATTGTCCAGGGTTTGACCGAATTTTTACCTGTTTCATCCAGCGGACATCTTGAATTGGGTTCTGCGATTTTAGGAGATCAGAAAATTCCGGAAGAAAGTCTTTTGTTTACAGTAGTACTCCATTTTGCGACCGCATTGGCGACCATTTTGGTTTTCAGAAGAGACATTGCCAGCATTCTAGAAGGTCTTTTTAAATTCAAATGGAATGAGGAGACAAATTTCTCTGCAAAAATTGTATTATCCATGATACCTGCCGTAATAGTGGGGTTATTTTTTGAGGAACAATTGGAGCAGCTTTTTGGAGGTAAAGTTGTATTCGTAGGATATATGCTACTCGTCACAGCTTTATTATTATTTTTGGCAGACAAAGCTAAAAACACGGGCAAAGGGGTAAGTTTCCAGAATGCTGTCATTATTGGGCTATCCCAAGCTGTAGCTATGCTTCCGGGAATTTCAAGGTCCGGTGCTACCATTTCGACGTCTGTACTGCTTGGGATCGATAAAAATAAAGCTGCAAGGTTTTCCTTTTTGATGGTCGTCCCCCTGATTTTTGGCAAAATTGCCAAAGACATAATGGATGGCGCTCTAACCTATAATGGCGATAGCTTCGGTTACCTATCAGCAGGTTTTATAGCTGCCTTTATTTCAGGATATTTCGCCTGCACCTGGATGATTTCTCTTGTCAGAAAAAGTAAATTAACCTATTTCGCTATCTATTGTACCATTGTGGGATTGTTAGCCATCCTCTCAGGCTTATATTTGTAACATGCAGGAAGAACCATACGGAGAAGTATTTTTGATCAATAAACCCTATGAATGGACTTCATTTGATGTGGTCAAAAAAGTCAGAAATGCATTAAAAATCAAAAAAGTCGGCCATGCAGGCACCTTGGATCCATTGGCAACAGGTCTCCTGATCATTTGCGCCGGAAAAAAAACGAAATCCATTGATACTTACATGGCTCAGGAAAAGGAATATACCGGGACCTTCGTCCTTGGAAAAACCACTGAGAGTTTTGACCTCGAAAAAGAAGTAGTGAATGTTGCTGACCCTTCCCATATCACTCTTGAAGAAGTAAAAGCAGCGGCTGCACAACTGACAGGTGATATCATGCAGATACCACCCATGCACTCAGCCATTAAAGTGGACGGAAAGCGGGTTTATGAATCTGCCCGAAAAGGTAAAGAAGTCAAAATGGAAGCAAGGCCAGTTACGGTTTCTCTTTTCGAAATTACCAGATTCGATAATCCTGAGGTTCATTTTAAAATTGTATGCTCAAAAGGAACATATATCCGTAGCCTGGCAAGAGACCTAGGCGAAATTTTAAACGTGGGTGCCTATATGTCTGCATTGACCAGAACAAGAATTGGTGAATTTAAGTTGGAAGAAGCAGCAGAACTGAACAATTTGATAGCAGAAATCAAAGCAAGACCCCATGAAAATCTATGAAGGAATAGAGCACTTTGGACATGTTAAAAATCCAGTGGTCACCAGTGGAACTTTTGACGGTGTACATTTGGGACATCAGAAAATACTGAAGAGAATAAGGGAAATTGCAGATGAAATCAATGGGGAAACAGTACTGATTACCTATTGGCCTCACCCACGATTGGTGCTTTACCCTGATGAACACAACCTCCGTTTGCTCAGTACTTTTGAAGAAAAAGCCAAACTTCTTAGGGAATTCGGCATAGACCACTTGCTGACCATTCCTTTTACGAAAGATTTTTCTGAGCTTACCTCTGAACAGTTTATCAAAAATATTATCATTGAAACCATACAAACCCGTAAATTGGTCATAGGTTATGATCATAGGTTTGGTAAAAACAGAGAGGGGAGTTTCGAGTTTCTAAAAGCCAATATTGATCAATATAGCTTTGACTTGGAAGAAATTTCCAGGGAAGATGTGGATAATGTGGGCGTTTCTAGTACCAAAATCCGAATGGCTTTAGAAGAAGGAAATATAGAAATTGCCAATGAATTCTTAGGTAGGGCCTATGAACTGAATGGTATTATCATCAAAGGCCAGCAGCTGGGAAGATCCATTGGTTTTCCAACAGCCAATATTCATATCCCTCATGATTATAAACTCATTCCATGTGATGGTGCCTATGCTGTGGAAATCAAGATAGAGGACGGTATTTTCCAGGGAATGCTCAACATTGGTATTCGCCCAACCGTAAATGGAAGTACCAGAACCATTGAAGTGAACCTATTTGATTTTGAGGGCGATCTTTATGACAGCCGAGTTTGCGTCAAATTGAAATCATACCTAAGACCTGAAATAAAATTCACAGGCTTAGAGGCCTTACAGCAACAATTGAAGAAAGATAAAGAAGATGCAATTCGTATCCTCAATGCATCATAAACCCAAAAACAACTCTATATGATCAATAAAACTGTAGAAAATGCTGAGGAAGCTACCAAAGATATCCCATCCGGGGCCGTTTTGATGCTGGGTGGATTTGGGCTTTCCGGTATTCCTGAAAATTGCATTTCCGCAATCTTAAAAAAGGACATTAATGGACTAACCTGTATTTCCAACAATGCTGGTGTGGATGATTTTGGCATTGGCCTTATGCTGAAAAAAAGAATGGTCAAAAAAATGATTTCTTCTTATGTGGGTGAAAACGCGGAATTTGAACGCCAACTACTTTCGGGAGAACTTGAAGTAGAGCTGATCCCGCAGGGCACCTTGGCTGAAAGAGTTAGAGCAGGTGGTGCCGGCATACCTGCATTTTTTACTCCTGCAGGTGTAGGTACTGAGGTAGCTGAGGGCAAAGAAATCAGAGAATTTGATGGAAAGTTATATGTGATGGAGAGGTGGCTCAAAGCAGACTTTACCTTTGTCAAAGCATGGAAAGGTGATACTGCCGGTAATTTGATCTATAGAGGAACTGCCAGAAATTTCAATCCGATGATGGCTGCTGCTGGAAAAATAACCATTGCCGAAGTCGAAGAATTGGTCCCTGCCGGTGAATTGGATCCTAACCAAATCCATACGCCGGGAATTTATGTTCAGAGAATTTTCCAAGGAAAAGATTACGAAAAGAGGATCGAGCAGAGGACGGTAAGTGAAGCGAAAGGTTAGAATAGAGAGATTAGAAGCAAGGAATTAGAGACAAGAGTCAGGATGAATTTCGGAGCTGGGAAGGTGGATTTAGAAAGTTAGTTTTCAGAAATCAGAGAAAGTACCAAATACATTTCTACAAAAAGAACAAAACCCAAAAGCATGCTTAATAAGAACCAAATAGCCCAAAGAATAGCCAAAGAGGTCAAAAACGGACAATATATTAACTTAGGAATAGGTATACCTACCCTAGTTGCCAATTATATCCCAGATAACCTAGAAGTAGTACTACAATCTGAAAACGGATTGCTTGGTATAGGCCCCTTCCCTACTGAAGATCAGATTGATCCTGATCTGATCAATGCAGGCAAACAGACCATTACCATGGTCAAAGGCTCTTCCCTCTTCAGTTCTGCTGAATCCTTTGCCATGATCAGGGGTGGGCATGTCCATCTGACGATTTTGGGGGCCATGGAGGTTTCAGAAAATGGAGATATTGCCAATTGGAAGATTCCAGGTAAAATGGTCAAAGGTATGGGTGGTGCTATGGACTTGGTAGCCTCAGCCGAAAATATCATCGTGGCCATGCAACATTGTAGTAAAGATGGTCAATCCAAATTACTGAAGAAATGTTCCCTTCCGCTGACAGGCCTGAGATGTGTAAAAAAAGTAGTCACTGACCTGGCTGTGTTGGAAGTGTTACCCGAAGGTGGATTCAAACTGTTGGAAAGAGCTCCAGAAGTAAGTGTTGAAGAAATAAAATCCAAAACCGAGGGAAGACTAGTCGTGGAAGGTGAAATTCCTGAAATGCAATTTGACTGAAAAACATGATCCTCTCTTACTCCCATAAGAGAGGATTTTTTATTAGTACAACATGAATATTTTCAAAAACCTCAAAGTCATTGAACTTTCGACAGTATTGTCAGGTCCTTTGGTCGGGACATTTTTTTCTGAATTGGGTGCTGAAGTGATCAAAATCGAAAATAGCAAAACTGGTGGTGACGTCACCCGAAGCTGGAAACTGTCTGGAGAAAATCCTAAACAAAGTATTTCTGCCTATTATGCAGCAGCCAATTACGGCAAAACATCCTTATTGAGAGATTTAAAAGATGAATCAGATTATCAGGAAATATTATCACTGGTAAAAAAAGCCGATATCGTTTTAGCCAATTTTAAGCCGGGTGATGCAATTACGCTCCGACTGGACTTCGAAACCTTGATTGAGATCAATCCTAAATTGGTTTATGGCGAAATCAAAGGATTCAGTGATCATGATCCAAGGGTAGCCTATGATGTGGTATTGCAGGCAGAGACAGGTTATATGTCCATGAACGGAGAACCTGATTCACCTCCATTGAAGATGCCTTTAGCTTTTATTGATATGCTCACAGCCCACCAATTAAAAGAAGGCATTTTATGTGCCCTGCTCCAAAGGTCAACAGATGGACTTGGTAGAAAAATAGAAGTTTCACTGTACGATTCAGCCATTGCATCATTGGCCAATCAGGCCTCCAATTGGCTGATGAATGGAAAAGTCCCCCAAAGGATGGGATCCTTACATCCCAATATTGCTCCTTATGGAGAAACTTTTATGTGCTCGGACGACAAGTGGATCGTCTTAGCCATTGGAAGCGATCAGCAGTTTGAAAAGTTATCTACAGTGTTAGAAATGCCTGACTTGAGCTTAGCCCCCCGATTCAACACTAATGCCAATCGGGTGCGGCATAGGCAGGCCTTGTCGTCAATACTCAAAGGGGAGTTCCTGAAAAAATCATTACCGGAATGGGCAATCTTACTTTTGGACAATCATCTCCCATTTGGTCAGATCAAAGACCTTCAAGCCGTTTTTGAAGAAGATCAGGCTAAGAAATTGATTTTGGAACAGGATATTGAAGGTGTTTCTTCGAGAAGAGTGAAAACAGTGGCTTTTAAAGTTTTGGATCAGGATTCCTAATTTCAACCACCTTGGTTAACTCACAATCTTATTGATTTCCAAATTCTTGTGTTTTAAGATTTTTTCATCAATGTTATCTAGTATTTGCCTTTCAATCTCAATGTCAAATTTCCTTGCGAATAATTTGCCTGGTGGTTGATCCATTAATTCCTGCAAATCATTTGCTTCAAATGTAACTGGAAGTTGACAGTTTTCTCGTGTCCAATTGACATAAGTTAGAGAATCTTCAATTGCTATTTTATGTCCTAATGATTTGAGGTGCATAATAATCGAATGAAAGAAAAATTTATCAGGAATGTGAGAATCAGCAAAAAAATTGAACAGCTCATCCCTGTTGTTTTGAATAAAATCATTCACTTTAATTAAATCTGAAACACCCATGGACCACCATTGTGACCCTCCGTAAAATTTCATGTTTAAATTTAGTTTACGCTTTTTGAAGGCAATTTTTAAAAACTGCCTTCGGGTAATATTTCCAAGTAAGAAATGGAACAGCGTTTTTAAATTGAAGCCTTTTAAAAGCAAAAAATTGTCTTTGTCGGAACCCTTATTTATTCGATAGTCGGTAATTCTTTTATTGAAGTTCTCCCAAACACTTCCTGCCTCATCTAGGTCGATAAAAATTTTATCCTTGTTTTTTAATAGGAACGAATTTACTTGAGGTAGAGATTTGATAGGATAATCACTGCCACTCATCAGGATACAAATGCCCTCTGAATGATTTTTCAGGGCATTCTCAATCAAATTTATAGTTGCGATAATAATACTGAAATCTCCCCATCCTGAATCAACCCTTTCTTTAATTAAGGTTACATTTTTCAGTTTATAGATTCGGGTAAATAAATTAAAATTTGATTTTAGATCCACATGAACATAAAAAGTGGAATCTTCATCATCAAGCGCCCTAATCTGTCTTTCCAGTTGATCTGGAGATTTGTGGGCCAAAATGAGATAGATTTTTTTCACAATTTTCCGTTTTTAGTTTATGCTCTTAAAAATTCTACCATGGGTTTAAGCTTAAGAACAAATAGAAAACAAAATCCCATATCATTTATAACAAAAACTGACCCAACTTTAAAAAATTGAAAAAGATTTTATTTAAGACTTGAAAAGACTTTGATCGTCATTTTACTCTATATGCTCTGACCATTCAATATATTTCGCCGTTTTTGACCTAATCAATTGTCCAAAAATTTTTCCCACCACATGTAAAGACAAATCCACACCGGAAGATACTCCTGCAGCAGTCATCACCTGTCCTGAATCCACAAATCTCATATTTCTTTGGGGAGTGGCATCTTGGGTGAGTGCCAACACATCCTCAAAGACTTCATGGTGGGTAGTAAAAGGCTTTCCATCTAGCAAACCCAATTTTGCCAATATTCTCGCACCGCTGCATACTGAATAAGTAACTTGGGTTTTTGGGATGACTTCACCCAACCAATTCATCAAATCCTGATCCTGCAATACAGACTTACTTCCATCCCCTCCCGGAATAACTAGAACATCCATTTGTTCAACTTGGGAATAGCTAATATCCGGAATTACCTTTAATCCATTTTTTGCAATGACTGGGGAAGTGTTTTTCCCTACCACCTTCACTTCTAATAAAGTGTAATCTGAAAGCTCAGAAGTCACCGAAAACACCTCAAATGGTCCGGCAAAGTCCAACACTTCTACCTCATCAAAAATCAAAATGGCTACTGATAATTTTTTTGACATTTTAAACTCCATTAATCATTGTACCTGATAATCAATAAAAAAACCAGGCCATAAGACCTGGTTTAAGATGATTATGAATTATTACTTACCCATTGATAAGCATTCACGAATGCCTCCACCCATGGGGTAATTTCTTCATTTTTTCTTTCCTCCGGATAATGTGCCCAGTTCCAAGGTTTCAATGAACGCTCGATGTGTGGCATAATCGCCAAATGTCTACCATCTTCTGATGCGATACCTGCCACAGCATAATCCGATCCATTTGGATTTCCGGGATAAGCTTCATAAGAATAAGTCATACCAATATGGTAAGCCGATTTTGTTTTTGGTAATTGGAATTTACCTTCTCCGTGGGCAATCCATACGCCAAGCCTTTGACCTGCCAAGCTCTTCAACATGACAGTATTGTTTTCAGGAATGCTCACATTGACAAAACCTGATTCAAATTTATGACTTGCATTATGTAGCATTTTTGGACGTTCATCATGTTCCGATGCTACCAGTCCCAATTCCACCATCAATTGGCAGCCATTACATACGCCTAAGCTTAGGGTATCTTTTCTGGCATAGAAATTATCCAAAGCCTGCTTGGCTTTCTCATTATAAAGGAAAGCACCGGCCCATCCTTTTGCAGACCCTAATACATCAGAGTTAGAGAATCCACCCACAAAAACTATCATCTGCACATCTTCCAAATTTTCTCTTCCCGTAATCAGATCGGTCATATGCACATCCTTTACATCAAATCCTGCCAACCACAAAGCATAAGCCATCTCTCTATCGCCATTCACACCTTTTTCACGGATAATGGCAGCCCTTTTTCCAGAGAGAGTTCTTCTGTATGGATTCAAGCCAAAAGCATCTAAAGTACCATGCCAGCTAGTCCCAAATTGGTATTGCAAAGGCTGAACCTTATAATGATTGAACCTGTCCAAAGCCAATTTTTCACCACTTTGCTTTCTGTCAAGCAAATAGGAAGACTTAAACCATGTGTCCCTCATTTCAGCTACCTGCAAACTCAGGTCGGTTCCAATCAACTCTACTTGACCATCTAATGTGACGTCAGCAATTGAGGTATAGGTGATTCCATGATTCTCGAGGACAGCTCTTGTCCTTTCAATATTTTTAACCTGGATTAAGACACCTGGATTTTCTGCAAAAAGTGCTTTAACCAAGTCTCTTTCTGCCAAACGGTCCAGTTTTACTTTCAAACCTATTTGGGTAGAAGGGAAACACATTTCCAACAAAGCAGTAATCAAACCTCCGGAAGAAATATCATGTCCTGCCAGGATTTCACCTTTTTCAATCAACTTCTGAACTACCATAAAGGCTGTTCCAAAGTACTGGCTATCCTTTACGTCCGGAGTTTCATTGCCCACTGTATTAAGAATCTGCGCAAAACTGGATCCTCCCAGTTTGGCAGTATCCTTTGAAAAGTCTATATAATAAATCTTACTTCCTGCTATCGGTTTCAAATCAGGAGATACCGTCAATACCGGATTTGAACATTCTCCAACAGTAGAAATGATAACTGTTCCAGGTGAATAAACTGTTTTCCCTCCAGGATACTTTTGTGTCATAGAAAGCGAATCCTTTCCGGTAGGCACATTAATGCCCAAGTCAATGGCAAATTCAGAAATAGCTTCTACTGCTCTGTACAACCTGTCATTTTCACCAGGGTTTTTGGCCGGCCACATCCAGTTGGCACTCAAGGAAACTCCCTGCAATCCATCTGTAATCGGCGCCCAAACCAAATTGGTCAATGCTTCCGCAATTGCCAACCGGGACCCTGCTTCAGGATTCGCCAATGCGGCCACAGGAGCATGTCCAATGGATGTAGCTATTCCCTTCTGACCGGTAAAATCCAAAGCCATCACAGCAACATCATTTAAAGGAAGTTGGATTTCCCCTGTCGTCTGTTGTTTGGCAACACGACCGGTTACCGAACGGTCCACTTTATTGGTCAACCAATCCTTGCAGGCCACTGCTTCTAATTGCAATACATCCTGAATATAGGACTTCAGCTGATCTGCCGAATAATTGGGTTCAGCAAATTTCGTCTTCTGTGGTTTATCTTCTAAAACTGTCTTAGGTGAACTGCCAAACATGTAAGCCAGATCCCAATCCACTGGTTTCTCGCCTGTTTGCTGGTTTTCAAACTTGAAATGCATATCGCCAGTGGTTTCACCCACGACATAAAATGGAGCTCTTTCTCTTTCCGCAATGCGTTGTAAAACTTCTACATCCTTTTCTTTTACCACCAAGCCCATTCTTTCCTGGGATTCATTCCCAATGATTTCCTTGGCGGATAAAGTTGGATCTCCAACTGGTAATTTTTCCAAATGGATGGTTCCACCGGTACTTTCCACCAATTCAGAAAGACAGTTTAAGTGGCCTCCTGCCCCATGGTCGTGTATAGAAACAATCGGGTTCTCATGACTCTCTGCCATAGCACGGATGACATTGGAAACCCTCTTTTGCATTTCAGGATTTGAACGTTGAATAGCGTTCAATTCAATCGCATTGGAAAATTCACCTGTAGCAACAGAAGATACAGCGCTACCGCCCATACCTATACGGTAATTGTCACCACCCATGATTATGATTTTATCACCTTTGTTCGGCTCGTTCTTTTTGGCATATTCTTTTCTTGTAAAACCTATACCACCGGCCAACATGATGACTTTATCAAAGCCATGAGACTTGTCATTTTCTTCATGTTCAAATGTCAAAACAGAACCACAGATCAAAGGCTGTCCGAATTTGTTACCAAAATCACTGGCTCCATTGGAAGCTTTGATCAGGATATCCATTGGAGTCTGGTACAACCATTTTCTCTCGGTTAAATTTTTCTCCCAGCTTCTACCCTTTTCTGATCTTGGATAGGAAGTCATATAGACCGCCGTACCAGCCAAGGGAATCGATGCTGTCCCTCCTGCCAACCTGTCCCTGATTTCACCTCCTGAACCGGTAGCGGCTCCGTTGAATGGCTCCACAGTTGTAGGGAAATTATGGGTTTCAGCTTTCAGTGAAATGACTGTTTCGATTGTTTCTGGTTCGAAGAAATCCGGTTTGTCCTGGGTTTTTGGAGCAAACTGCTGAGCTTTTGGACCTTCTATAAATGCCACATTATCCTTGTATGCCGAAACAATCCTATTGGGATGTCTTTTGGATGTTTCTTTGATCAATTGAAAAAGTGTTTTTTCCTTCTCTTCGCCATTAATCACAAAGGAACCATTAAAAATTTTGTGTCGACAATGCTCGGAATTGACTTGGCTAAATCCAAAAACCTCAGAATCTGTCAAAGGTCTCCCTAGTTGTTCGCTGACACCTTCCAAATATTCTACTTCCTCATCACTAAGCGCCAAACCTTCTTTTTGATTGTATGCTTTTATATCTAACACCTGAACTATTGGCTCCGGTTGTAAATGGATATCAAATATGTCCTGATCCAAACCCTCATATGCTTTTTGTAACATGGGATCAATCTGGTCTGTATCTTTGATCGGATAATATTCCTCTATTCGCTGAATGCCCTGAATACCCATATTGAGGGTTATTTCCACAGCATTAGTGGACCAAGGAGTGATCATTTCTTTTCTTGGACCGGCAAATTTCCCTTCCACCTTATCAGTGCTTAGGGGTTTTGCTTCTCCGAAAAGCCAAATGAGTTTGTCAATATCCTGTTGGTTAATTGGGCGATGTGCCTGAACTGCATAAATCAGGTCTTTGGGGGATTGGAAAAAGAGGATCATGTGAAGTTTTTTGAAGCCTTTTTTATGAAGAGACAAAGGTAGCTATTTGAAAGGAAAGGTAAAAGGAGGAATATTGAATCAAACCGCCAAAAATCAAAGATGCTTAAATGAAATGGAGGCATACGAAGTCAGGATTGGTCTGAAAATTCCATTAGAGTGACAATCCGGAGAAAAATACGTATATTTGCATCACTTTGTAAAAAGAAACGGCAAGTTGTAGGCCGGTTTTATTCAAATTCTCAGGCTGCCCAAGAATTTACAACATCTTTTCAGCCACCCCACACCCGCCCAATGGCATTTCAACAACTTAATTTAATTGAACCTATCCTCAAGGCACTGGCCAAGGAAGGTTACACCAACCCAACTCCTATTCAAGCACAGGCAATTCCATTGGCATTGAACGGGAATGATGTTTTGGGTTGCGCACAAACAGGAACCGGTAAAACAGCCGCCTTCTCTATTCCCATCATCCAGTTACTGGCCAACCAAAAACAAAGGAAGCCGGGCATCAAAGCGTTAATCCTTACCCCAACAAGGGAACTGGCGATACAAATCGATGAAAGTATTGCGGCATATAGTGCCTTTGCACAGATCAAACACACGGTAATTTTTGGGGGAGTATCCCAATTGCACCAAACAAATGCCTTAAAAAGAGGGGTTGATATATTAGTTGCGACCCCTGGAAGACTCCTTGACTTGATCAATCAAAAGTATATTGACCTGCGCCAACTCGAGTTTTTCGTCTTGGATGAAGCAGATCGTATGCTGGACATGGGATTCATCCATGATGTCAAAAAAATCATAGCGCTTTTACCACAAAAGCGTCAGACCATGTTTTTCTCTGCCACAATGCCTCCTGAAATCCAAAAGTTGGCTGATAGCTTGTTGAAAAATCCAAAACTGGTTGAAGTAACCCCTCCTTCTACGACTGTAGAGAAAATTGATCAAAGGCTTTATTACACCAACAAAAATGACAAAGCCAAACTCTTGCTTCATTTATTGAAAACTGAAGGGATAGGATCAGCTTTGGTCTTTACGAGAACCAAGCATGGTGCAGACAGAGTGGTCAAAGTCCTGCTAAAAGAAAACATCAAAGCTGCCGCCATCCATGGCAATAAAAGCCAAAATGCCAGACAGAATGCATTAAGTGGATTTAAGTCTGGAAAGTTGCGCATTCTGGTCGCCACAGATATCGCAGCTAGAGGAATTGACATCGACGAACTGGCAAACGTCTTCAATTACGATTTGCCCAATATTCCTGAAACTTACGTTCACCGTATCGGCAGAACAGGTCGGGCAGGAAATTCAGGGATGGCAATCTCTTTCTGCGATCAGGAAACAATCAAAGAATTGACCGATATTCAAAAACTTATCGGAATCAAGATCCCAGTGGTTGAAGAGCATCCATTTCAGATGGAAGGTGGAAGGGCTGCCGCTAAACCGGAATCAAAAAAACCAGCTAGAAACAACAATAACAGAAGATTTCAAAGGAGATAAATAATCATTGGATTTTGGCTAAAAGCAAATTTACCAGTTACTTATCTTCAAATAGTTTAAAGGCATACTTTTGAAGATGGGTAACTGGTATTTTTATGATTATCAGAGAATATCCCAGCAGATCCTTATTATAGGGTATCAGAATTCATTATGGCTGAATACCTTACTTATAAACTCTCGGCAAATATTTGGTTTGTCCCAATATTGAGGAAATACAAAAAATATTTCATCCCAACCTTAAACCCAGTGAACCAAGTTCCTTTTTATATCCTTTCCTTTAACCAGTTCAGGATATCATCCATTACTTTCTCCTTTTCAAATTCATTGAGAAGCTCATGATATAGCCCAGGGTACTTTTTGAAGGTTTTATCCAGTGAGGATATTTGAACGAAAAACTGCTCTGTTCCTTTCGGATTAGTAAGCCCATCTTCGCTGCCATGAAGCATCAAAACTGGATGCTTAAAGCTTTTTGAACCAGATTCAATTTTTTTCATCATCCTCAGTAACTCATATCCTGTACGGGCAGGAACGGCCTCGTGGTATACCAAAGGATCATCATCATATTTGCGGACTTCCTCCGGATCATGAGATATTTTGGTACTATCCAATTGAAGCACCTTGAGTTTTGGCATAATTTTGCTGACGATTGAAGAAGCTGCAATCAATAATTTAGAAACATCATCAGCTGGTTTTAAAGCTGCTGCACTGAGGATAATCCCCTTTGCTTCTGGATTATATTCCAGCGTATAGGCAGCTACTAATCCTCCCCCCATGCTGTGACCAAAAATAAAAGAAGGTATACCTGGGAAATAAGCTTTAACTTTTCCAAATAAAGCATTTATATCCTTTAAGTAATCCTCATAATTATCAAAATATACTGTAGGTTTAGGTAAAGATGATTTTCCATGTCCACGGCCATCAAAAGTAAAAACGGCAATATCCTGGTCCACTAACTTTTGTACAAAATGGCTATATCTTGAACTATGTTCACCTAGGCCATGAACTAAAAACAAAGAAGCTTTGGCTTCTTCAGGCATCCAAGCCTGTAAATACAATTCAAATTGATCGTGTGTGGTATATTTTGTTTCAAAATGTTTCATCCAATTAATTTGATTTGTTTTTTCCAATAGGGACTGTCAGGCCTAACCAGGGTACCGCTACGAAACTATCGCTGTAGCCTGTAACAGGAAATGCCAGTCCATAATCCAAACCTACTTCACCGATTATTGACCTTCCTCCAAAAGAAATCAATCCAAAAGTATCACTACCTGTATTGAGGATATAATTTTCAGTCAGCAAATATCCTCTTGGACCTACCCTTGTCATCCCACTGATGGTGATGGTTGGGCTATTGGCAATACCGCCATCTGCAAATCCCCAACCCAAACCCAAAGTAATATTCTGATCCTTATTGCCAAAGGTATTGACCCCATAAAGAATCCCAAAGGCTCCACCTTCACCAATGACTGTTCCGACCAAGGCCCCAGCTCCTAAGTTATACTTATCTTTCACAATAGGGATAGATACTTTGGGATTCACCCATACCGGCGTGGATGCTCCGGCAAACAAAAACAATGGGACTGTACCTACTGAGAAAGAAAAATTATCCGAAACACCAAATGTAAACTGATTGAAAAATATCCATACATTTTGATAGTAAGCTTCTCCCCGCTTTATTCCATAGCCGTTTGGTGCAAAAAAATACCGGGTAGATTGTGGGTTTTCGAACCATAATTTTCCATCCTTAATTCTTGCTGCACTGATAATCTCTCTGGATTGAATATCAATTTTTTGGATGGAAATCTCTCCAAATTTCTCAGTGATCAAAATGATTTTTTGATCATCTTCTGTAAAAACCTCACCGATAAACTCATTGCCATCCTTGGTTTTGATCCTAACAAGAATTGGTTCTGACTGGGTTTCCTGGGCCTTCAATATCAAGGTTGGTAAAATCAAAAAAAGAAGGATAAGTCCAAATGAAATAATTGTAGTTGTCTTCATAATAGTATGTGGTTAAAAGTTGTATCAATTTAAGGTGAAATTCTACAAAAAACAATATACCATTTCCTTCAATAATTCTAGTACAACTATCGTCTTCTATTAAAAAAATGAAGGGGGAAACTTAAGACTGACAGCCTTGTTAATTCCCCCTTTATTTTTCACAAAAGCCAGGATATTTTTATATATACCCTGATAAAGAAAAGGCCTATCAGTTCTTTAACCTTGTTAAACCTTTTCAATTAAAATCAATACGCAACACTAAAATTCAATTCTAGTTTCAATCAATTCAGACATGATCAAACACTTGAATTAAATTAAGGTATCCATTTGATATTCTTAAAGTTAGGCTTTCTCTTCTCAAGGAAAGCATTTCTACCTTCTTTGGCTTCTTCTGTCATATATGCCAATCTCGTTGCTTCCCCTGCAAACACCTGCTGTCCTACCATACCATCATCGGTCAGGTTCATGGCAAACTTCAACATCTTAATGGAAGTCGGAGATTTCTCAAGGATCTCTTGGGCCCATTGATAAGCAGTATCCTCCAATTCTTCGTGTGGAATTACAGCATTGACCATCCCCATTTCATAGGCGTCCTGAGCAGAATAATTCCTTCCCAAAAAGAAGATCTCCCTTGCCTTCTTTTGTCCAACCATTTTCGCCAAATAGGCGGAACCATACCCGCCATCAAAGCTGGTTACATCGGCATCGGTTTGTTTGAAAATTGCATGCTCTTTACTTGCCAAGGTCAGGTCACATACTACATGTAAACTATGTCCTCCACCTACAGCCCATCCTGGCACCACGGCGATCACAACCTTAGGCATAAAACGGATCAATCTCTGTACCTCCAAAATGTTTAAGCGATGGTAACCATCATCTCCCACATACCCTTGATGCCCTCTGGCCCTTTGGTCACCACCCGAACAAAAAGAATATACACCATCTTTGGGAGAAGGGCCTTCAGCAGACAAAAGTACAACTCCTATCGATGTATCCTCTTGGGCATCGTAGAAAGCATCATAAAGTTCTGCAGTAGTTTTAGGTCTGAATGCATTTCGGACTTCAGGCCTGTTAAAAGCAATTCTGGCAACACCATTACATTTTTTATAGGTGATATCTTCGTACTCTTTAGCGATTTTCCAATGTATATCCATGATAAATTGATTTAAATTTTCCCTGCAAGATAACAGCCTTACAGGAAATTTGTTGATTTTTGAGTATCCGAGTTTATCAAGATGGGAAAAATCATCATTCAGAATAGAGAATACAGCTTCGAGCAAATCAAAAATCAACAGTGGTCTGAACCTGACCTTTATTTTCATCAGGCCTTAACCTTCTGCCATCTATGGCTGACTGATGTTCAAGATTTTGAATTATCAACCTCTGGCTCTACTGGTGAACCAAAAACCATTACTGTTTTTCGACAGCAAATGGAAAAATCGGCGGCTGGAACAAGAGCTTTTTTTGAAATTGAACGTGGGTCAAATTTACTTTGTTGTCTCAATGTGTGGATGATTGCTGGGAAAATGATGCTGGTAAGAGGCTTAGAATGGGATGCTACCATATATTTGGTTCAGCCAAAGGAAAACCCTCTATTAGATATTCCTGATTTCATTTCTTTTGATTTTGTGGCCATGGTACCTATGCAGGTGACCGCCTGCTTGAATGAAACGAGCACCTTAGACAAGGTAAAAAACATCAAAACCCTGATCATTGGAGGTGCACCGAGTTCCCCAAGTCTTTTACAGAAAATAACCGATTTCAAGCTAAATGCTTATCAGACCTATGGCATGACCGAAACAGTATCTCATATTGCCTTAGCCAAAATCACCCAAGAAGCATTGACTTACACCTGCTTACCAGAAGTCAAAGTAGGTACAGACGGGGAAGGCAAGCTCTGGATTGAATCCCCTACCGCAAGAGAAAAAAGATTGTATACGAATGATATAGTCAAGATTTTGAACGATAGTCAATTCGAGTGGATTGGGAGATCTGATTTTACCATCAATTCAGGAGGTATTAAATTACAACCAGAAATTCTGGAACCCCTGATGGCTTCCACAGTTGAAAAAATATATGGTCTCTGCAATTTTTTCCTTATTGGCAAAGAGGATGAAAAACTAGGAGAAAAAATGGTATTGGTGTTGGAACAGCCGCTTAAGAATGAATCTCAGGCACAGGATTTGTTGAATGAATTAAAAACAGTGATGAATAGGTATCATATACCTCGTGAGATATTGATTGCTACATCATTTATGAAAACAGCTTCCGGTAAGATAAACCGACCAGCCACCTTAAAAAAAGCCAGATGAAATTCATTTTAGTTCTTCTTAGTTTGATGATGTTCTCCCACCAAAAGGATAATAGCAACCAACTTGTTTTGAATATCACCAACATTAAAAACAGTCAGGGAGTCATACGGGTTTTGCTTTTTAAAGATGGAAAAGGGTTTCCGGACACGCCCGAAAATGCATTCCAAAGTGCCAATGTAAAAATCGTGAACGGTAAGTCGACTGTTACTTTTGAAAACATTCCCAATGGTTTCTATGCCATATCTGTATTCCATGACAGCATGAATACAGGAAAGTTGCGGACAAATTCTTTTGGAATCCCTAAAGATGGCTATGGTTTTTCCAATAATGCTATGGGGACTTTTGGGCCTCCATCATTTGAAAAAGCAGCATTCGAGGTTTCTAGTGGTTCCAAATCCGTTGAGATACAATTACGCTGATTTCCTCTTACTGAGGCAATCCTTAAATTTTGAAGGGAATGTTTTTGGCGTCAACCATTTCCACCCATCTGCCCATTTTTTTCTGAATTACTTTAAAGTGATGCTCCTCTTCTTCTGAAACAAGGGAAATTGCCTCACCGGCAGCGCCTGCCCTACCTGTTCTTCCTATCCTATGAATATAATCTTTGGGGGATCTTGGTAATTCGTAATTGACCACATAAGGCAGCAATTTGATATCTATTCCCCTTGCAGCCAAGTCTGTCGCTACCAAAACCCTGATTTTGCCAGCTTTGAATTTCACCAAAGCATCTGTTCTGGCTCCTTGACTTTTGTCTCCATGGAAAGCCATTGCTTCTATTCCGTGTTTTTTGAGTTTGTTGGCGACATTGTCCGCAGTCCGGATAGAGGAAGCAAAAACCAGTACCTGCTGCCAGTTCCCCTCCTGAATCAAATGTCGGAGTAATGGACCCTTGTATTCTTTGGGAACCAGATATGCTGTTTGGTCTATCTCTTCAGGGGTAACTTTTTCCTGATCTACCTCGATTTTTACTGGATGATGGAGCAATTTATCAATCAACTCCTCCACAGAAGATTCCATTGTAGCAGAAAAAAGAACGTTTTGACGTTTTTTAGGTAGTCTAGATAATATTTCATCAACCTCTAGTTTAAATCCAAGGTTGAGGACTTTATCTGCTTCATCCAATACCAATACCTGGAGTTTATCCAATTGAATGGAATTTCTCGAAAGTAAATCCAAAAGCCTTCCAGGGGTAGCCACAAGAATTTCTGTTCCGTGAAGATTCATCATCTGAGGATTGATGGAAACCCCACCAAAAACCGCCATGGTTTTTATCCTTCTCGGTAAATACTCACCAAACATTTTGACCACTTCCTGCACCTGTGCCGCAAGTTCTCGTGTGGGAACAATCACCAAAACTGGAACACTTCTGTCTTTTGGTTTTTCTTTCCCAACTAGTATCTGCAATATCGGTAATACATAAGATGCAGTTTTTCCTGAACCTGTAGGGGCAATTCCTAGTACATCTTTTTGTTGTAGTATAGCAGGTATGGCCTGTATCTGTATGGGGTAAGGACTTTCGTATTTCGCTTTTTGAATTGCTTCAAGAAGGCTTTCTGATAAACCGAGGGATTTAAAGCTCATTGATTAAAATTTATACAAAGGTAATCTTTATTGGATAGAAATCCCCTTCAAGTGATTCACTATCCAACTTAAGCTTCATGAAATGATTTCAAAATGAGAAGAATTTCAATGAACCATTGATCAAATTAATTTCAGAATGCACATTGCTAATTGTATTTTTGCCGGCAAATAATACTTCCTATGATTTTACTTGATTACCCATACGTTTCAGATTTCTTAATAGACACTATTGTCACTAACCAATTTCCAGTAGTAGCTACCAAAGAGGCCAAAGAAATCCTCAGAGACAGAAAAATTAATTGGATCAATGAGGCTGATGCGATATCACAAGTGAAGAATGTCGCTCTAATGCCTGTTTACACCAATTCAGAAAACAGCATTGCTTGGATTCAACAAAATCTGCAAGGGACTAGACTTCCGGAAATGATTGAAACCTTCAAAAATAAATTCAAATTCAGACAACTAATAAAAGAAGCATACCCTGATTATTTTTTTAGATCCATATCCTTGAGTGACCTGAGAGATACTGATATCAGTAATTTCAAATTCCCATTCATTATCAAGCCGGCTGTAGGGTTTTTCAGTATTGCTGTACATAAAGTGGACCGAAAAGAAGATTGGCCAGATATCGTTGGGAAGATTGAAAAGCAGATTGAAAAGACAAAAGCACTCTATCCAAAAGAAGTGGTCAGCAATACTGAGTTTATCATTGAAGAATACATTAGAGGGGAGGAATATGCCTTTGACTGCTATTTTGACCAAGATGGTAAACCTACAATCCTCAATGTGCTCCATCATGTATTTACCTCTGAATATGATGTCAGTGACAGGGTATATTCCAGTTCCAAAGAAGTAATTGAAAGACTCCATCAGCCTATAATGGACTTCTTACTGATGGTCGGTTCAAAAATAGAACTCAAGAATTTCCCATTACATATCGAAATCCGGGAAACTTCTCCTGGTAAAATCAACCCTATTGAGGTAAACCCGATGAGGTTTGGAGGTTGGTGTACAACTGCAGACCTGACTTGGTTTGCCTATGGAATCAATTCCTATGAATACTTTTTCAGCTCGCAAAAACCTGACTGGAAAAAAGTATTTGAAGGCCGAAAAGACAAAAAATACAGCTTGATTTTATTGGACAATCAATCTGATGTGGCGCAGGAAGATATTGCCTATTTTGACTTCGATGCCATCGCCAAAGACTTCGAAAACCCTCTCCATGTAAGAAAAGTCAATATGGACAAATTTGGCGTTTTTGGATTCCTTTTTACCGAAACCAGTAAAGGAAATGAAAAGGAATTGACAGAAATCCTCCACTCCGATTTAAAAAAATACATGATTTTAAAATAAAGCGTATTTTTGCGATAAAATTTAGCACCAAATAGACCCCTTCAAAATGCACCTTAAAACAGATGAGCTAGTAAGACTGGAAATCGAATTTGATTCAGGAATTATACCTCCTCCTTACAGTCATGTGTTTAAACTGAAAATCGGATTTGGCAAAAACTTCCTTGATACCTCATTGGACCTAAAATATACAGATAGGGAAGACCTGACAGAAGACGAAATCTTCGACGAAGGCTTCTCGTTAAATGACGATTATCAGTTTCAAGGTGAAATCCCGAATGTATGGGAAAGACCACTTAAAGAACTTTATGCTTCTTCCAAATGGTCCAACAATAAATTGGATGAAGAAGGTGGTGTTAAACTTTTGGCTAAAGATAAACAAGGGAAGATCAGCAGGACGATTCCTTTGAATCAACAGGAATGGCAGTTTTTTGCCCAGGACTATATTCAGGCGATTTACGAAATCACCAAAAAGGAAGCTCCGCTCACTTTACACTATATCATTAGAGAAAAAGAACAAGAGTTTTCAATTAGTCTGACCATTAAATTTTCCCTAAGGAGAGTTGATCTATCGGTCAATGGTAAGAACAAAACTGTTGATTGGGAAAACACAAAATCCCTGCTTTCTTATGTTTTCTTACCTGATTACGACTATTCTAAAGCAAAAGAACAAAGTCCAAAGCACCAAGGTCATTTTATTGATTGTGGTGATGGATACTGGCATGAAATAGGAAAAGGAGTCATCAATATTGACGACTCCTTTGATGCTGTTTCAAAAATAAAAGAGGGATTTAGAAAACTGATTTAGGCTCAGGGAGTAGCGTTATCAAAGAAATCCCTGACAAATGCCAATAATTGATTGTCAGTCAGCTTATCACTTGGCTGCACGGCCAACCATTTTCCACCAAAGGACTTATTATCCCTGAGCTTATTTCTGAGCTGTTCTTTGACAGTTCCTGGCCCAAACAGTAGGATATCTTCAAAATTAGTTAACTTTCCTTCCATCAATTTGAAATATTCATTAAGTTCATTTTGAGAAATATTGTTTTTACGATACTCATTATTAGAGGCATGTAAAGGGTTAGCGGTAAACCTTGTTTTATCATCTGTTTCACCCTCATATCTTTTCATACTTTCAAAAGGAGAATCTACCGTTTCAATCAATTCCGCTTTTCCATTTTTATAGCCGACAAAGTGTGCTTTGGAATGATCAATCCATACGCCAACTTGCTTAAAAGATTTATGGTCCATAGTTATAGGGGGTTTAAGATTTTACTGTTTAATTTTTTTCAAAAGGTATCCAATCAATGACTTTAAGTTAGTGGTTTTCCCGTAATCTTCCTCAGGAATATCCACCTTTAATTTTTCACTGATTGCCACGATAAACTGTAATGCATCAAAAGAGTCGATATTCAGCGCCTCTCTGATATTTTCTTCCTGCATCAGTAAAGATGGGTCTGTTTCCGGAGCTATTCTTTTCAATAATTGAAAAACTGTCTTCTTGATTTCTTCTTCACTCATAAACTTTCAGGGTTTTGTAAATACCGATTTAAAGCAGCCAAAAATTTGCTACCTACTAATCCATCTGTAGCTCGGTGATCTGCGGCCAAGGTAACATCTACTACAGGATGAATACCCAGCATACCGTTCTCGGCAAAAGGTTGATCGCTGATCTCCCCAAAACCTACAATACCCACCTGAGGAGGATAAATAAGACCAAAAACCTTTTCAGCTCCTCCATCCCCAAGGCTGGTGATGGTAAATGTAGACTGGCTTATTTCAGAGCTTCTCAATTTGAACGCTCTTGCTCTTGGTATGATATCATTTACAGCCTCCATAATCTCATCGATACTTTTGGAGTCAGCTGACGGTATTGAGGGAACCATAATTCCACCTGTTCTCAGGGATACAACAAGCCCAACATTGATCTCATTTTTTCTTTGCAGGCCATTTTCCCAGGTAGCATTTAAGTCGGGCACATCATCTAATGCTTTGGCTGTAGCCTTAATGAACAGAGACACAGGGAGAAGTCTTTGGGCAACTGACCTGTCTTTGTTGGTTTCTTTTAGCCACTGCATTGATCTGGATAAATTTATCCTCTTTTCAAGGTAGTAATGTGGGATTTCTCTATTAGACTTGCTCATTGCTGCGGCTACAGCAAGTCTAATTCCCTCCGAAGAAGGAGAAGATATCTTTTCCAACTCCTCCTTCTCTTCAATTTGAAGCTTTTCCTCAACCACTTCCATTTTGGCTGTTTCGGCTTTTTCTACTTTTTCTTTACCTTGATTCAAAATAGCATTTTCAATATCTACTTTTACGATTGCCCCCTCCGGTCCTGTCCCTTTGATCATAGAAATATCCAAATGGTTTTCCTCAGCCATTTTCCTGGCCAATGGGGAAATCTTTATCCTCTGCTCCTTGGTGGTTTTTTCTTCACGTAATTCGGGTTTATTTTCTTGAATAACATCTGATGAAGCAAAAACCGGCTCACTGGACTTAAATGCTTCAGGTAAAGGGGATTTGGATGAATCACCAAGCGGTTTGATCAAAGCTAAAACAGTTCCCACGGGCACTTTTTCTCCTTCCTTTACCACTTGCTTTTCCAATATGCCTTCATCAAAAACCTCTATCTCAATCAAACCCTTTTGCGTATCAACATCAGCGATTATATCCCCTCTCTGAAGAATATCTCCAGGTTGCTTTCTCCATTCTACCAAAGTGCCATCCTCCATGTCAGCACCCAAGCTGGGCATCAAAAACTTTATCATGGCTTTATCATTCTTTTAATTTTCTCAACAATGTCCCAAACCTGCGGTACTGAGGCATCTTCCAGGTGTTTTGGATAAGGTATTGGTACTTCTTTACCGCAAAGTCTCTCAACAGGACCATCCAATTCGAAGAAGGCTTTCTCCATTATCCTGGTGACAACCTCTGAAGATATGCTGACAGATTTCCAAGCATCTTCTACCACCAAAGCCCGGTGGGTTTTACTGATGGATGTTAAAAATCCCTCATCATCCAAAGGCCTTAAGACCCTTAGGTCTATTACTTCTACATCTATATTTTCTTGGAATAGATGTTCAGCGGCTTCCAAACATTTATAGACTCCTGTGCCATAAGTAATGACACTGATATCTTTGCCAGCTCTCAATACTTTTGATTTTTGGATATCAACCTCTTCTGCATACTCCTGAATTTCCTTTTCAAGATTTAACATGGAAGTATACTCAAAGATGATCACTGGATCTGGACTTTTTAGCGCTGACAACAACATACCCCTGGCATCTTCATGTGTCCCTACCGAAAGAACAATCAACCCCGGGACATGGGCATAAAATGGCTCCCAACTATGCGAATGTTGCGCTGCCAGTTGTCTACCAATCCCACAGCCCATTCTGATCACAACAGGTACATTAACCTGGCCTCCTGACATATGTAAAAGCGTAGCTGCATTGTTAAAAATCTGGTCCATAGCCAGCAGGCTGAAATTTACGGTCATCACTTCCACAATCGGCTTCATTCCTACTAAAGCCGCTCCAATTCCTGCTCCAGTAAAACCAGATTCTGAAAGTGGAACATCCATGATCCTTTCAGGTCCGAATTCCTCCAACAATCCTTTGCTGACTGCAAAGGCACCACCATAATGGCCGACATCTTCCCCCATTAGGAATACGCGTTCATCCTTCTGAAGGGCTTCCCGTATAGCAGATTTCAAAGCTTCCCTGTATGTTAATTTGACTGTATTGCTCATAATGCTTTAGGTTCAGTGTAAACATACTTGTGTAAATCATTGACATCTTCCCATGTCCCTTCTTCCGCAAATACAATAGACTTCTCCACCATCTCTTCAATGGCCTGCTCCAAGTCTTCAATTTCATTTTGAGTAATCAGCCTTTTTTCAAATAAATGGGATTTAAATTTTGGAATCGGGTCTTCATTTTTCCATTCCTCCACTTCCTTTTTATCCCTGTAGAGTTCTGCATCAAACATGGAATGTGCTCTGAATCTATAAGTATTGCAAACCAAGAAATATGGCTTCCCGGTTTTCTTGATATATTCCACTGCATTTTGGGTAGCTTCTAAAACTGCTAAAAGATCCATGCCATCTACCGCAGAGGATTGAATTCCATAAGCTTCACCTTTTTTCTCCAGTTGTTGCATGGAATGGGTATAGCGGATGGCAGTACCCATAGCATATAGGTTATTTTCGCAAACAAAAAGCGTAGGCGTTTCCCATAGTGCTGCCAAATTCAAAGATTCATGAAACTCCCCCTCAGCTGCTGCACCTTCACCAAAAAAGCAACAAGTTACATTTCCCTTTTTCTGCTTTTTGGCCCCTAAAGCCATCCCAACTGCCAAAGGCAGATGTCCTCCCACAATCGCATTACCTCCAAAGAAATTCAAAGAAGTATCAAAAAGGTGCATAGAGCCTCCTCTTCCTTTACTGCATCCTTCCACCTTACCAAACATCTCTGCCATGATCACCTCAGGGTTCATTCCCCTTGCCAAAGCATGTCCATGTTCACGGTAGGTACTTAGAACATAGTCTTCAGGATGCAGATGATGCATCACCCCTACTGCAACCGCTTCTTCTCCTACATAAAGATGAAGAAATCCCCTGATTTTGGATTTGGTATATTCCTCGGCTGCTTTTTCTTCAAACCGCCTGATCAAAATCATTTGATGAAGAAGGTGTTTCCCTTCTTCCGCCGTCATTTTGTATTCTTTTATGGCTTTTGTTTTCATGACTTATTGGTTTTTTTCCAATGTTGACAGATCCCCTTCAGGCAAACCAAGTTCCCTTGCTTTCAGTAGTCTCCGGAGAATTTTTCCACTCTTGGTTTTTGGAAGACTATCCACAAATTCTATTTCCTTTGGTGCCACAGCCGGACCCATAGTCTTTCTGGCAAATCCGATCAAATCCAATTCCATGTCTTCGTTGGCTTCGTATCCTTCTTTTAACACCACAAAAGCTTTCACCAATTCTCCAATAGAAGCTTCAGGCTTACCTATTACTGCCGCCTCTGCGACAGCCGGGTGTTTCATCAAAGTACTTTCCACTTCAAATGGACCGACCATATGACCTGAGGTTTTGATGATATCATCCGCCCTTCCCACAAACCAGAAGTATCCATCTTTATCTTTTTTAGCGAGATCACCAGTAACATACCAATCTCCCTTAAAGCATTTTTTATATCGTTCTTCTTCATGGAGATAAGCCCTGAATATTGAAGGAAAGTCTTTTTTCAAGACCAAATGTCCCTGTATGTCGGGTTGATCCTGGATGATAATATCCTCTTCTTTAATGTTTGCTATGGCAGCGACAACTCCTGGAAGAGGTTTACCCATTGAACCTGGTTTTACCTTCATAGAGCGGTAATTAGCGATCATGATCCCTCCGGTTTCAGTTTGCCACCAGTTATCCAGCACTGGCACCCCAAAAGCATTTTCTCCCCATACGACTGCTCCTGCATGTAAAGGCTCTCCCACACTCAGAACAAGTCTCAAATGGGAAAGATCATATCTTTCCTTCGGAACCAAATCCATTCTCATCAACCTTCGAATAGCTGTTGGCGCTGTATACCATACATTGACTTTTTCCTTTTCCAGGATCTCATACCACCTCATCCCATCAAATTCATTTTCATCAATGATACTGCTTACCCCATTGACCAATGGGGAAATAATACCATAAGAAGTTCCTGTAACCCAACCTGGGTCTGCAGTACACCAAAAAACATCCCCTTTTTGAAAATCCAACACATACTTACCCGTAGTGAAATGTGTCAAAACTGCCTGATGAACATGTAGAGCTCCTTTCGGCATCCCAGTAGTTCCACTGGTAAAATGGAGTAATGCAGGGTCTTCCAGATTAGTCGGCCTAATTTCAAAATCTTTGGAAACCCTTTCCATCCATTTGGGAAAGGAAAGCGCAACATCATCAAAATCCTCAGTAGCATCAGTGATGAGTACATATTTCAAAGAGGGCAACTGGTCCAAAAGACCTTTTATTTTATGGATATAAAACTGAGCATTGGTCACAAGTATCCTGGCGTCGCCCCTGCTTAATCTTTGAAGTATAGGTTCTGGTCCAAAAACAGAAAACAGCGGACAAAAGACCGCTTTATACTTTAAAGATCCAAGAGCAACAATATACAACTCCGGAACTCTTCCCAATAAGGAAAAGACTCTCTCTCCTTCTTCCAAACCAAGTTTCCTTAGAATATTCGCAAATTTTGCAGTCAGGTCTTTCAACATACCATAACTGTAATCCTCTCTTTGATCATCTTTTCTGATAAACCTGATAGCCAGAGAATCTTTCAATTGACCCTCAGTGTGTCTATCAACAGCTTCATAAGCGATGTTAATTCCTTTGCCTCCCGGAAGACCAGTAAGTCCTGATTGCTCTTTTTTCCAATCAAAAACCTTATAAAAGGTGTTATATTCAGCTAAATTCGGCTTTCTCATTTTTTCCATGTTTTAGGTTTCCAAATCATTTAGCTTTTGATTCAGCCAACGCAATGTTTTCAATACCTTTCAATAAGGCGTCTGGATTAAAGGAAATACTATCAATACCCTGCTCCACAAGGAACTGGGCAAAGGCTGGGAAATCACTTGGAGCTTGACCACAGAGCCCGATTTTCACTCCTGATTCTTTTGCTGTTTTGATCACTGTGGCCAACATACTTTTTACAGAGATATTATTTTCATCAAAGAGGTCAGAAATAATTGCTGAATCCCTATCAATCCCTAATGTCAATTGAGTGAGGTCATTTGATCCAATTGAAAAACCATCAAAGATTTCTGCAAACTCCCTGGCCTGAATCACATTGCTCGGAATTTCAGCCATCACATATACTTCAAGCCCATTTTTGCCCCTTTCCAATCCAAATTGTTTCATGGTATCCAATACTTTTTGGCCTTCTTCCACTGTCCTGCAGAAAGGGATCATTAGTTTTACATTAGTGAAACCCATTTCATCTCTTAGTTTGCGCATGGCTTCACATTCCAGTCCAAAACCTTCTTTGTAGCGTTCATTATAATAGCGTGATGCTCCCCTAAAACCCAACATTGGGTTTTCTTCATCCGGCTCAAAAGCCTTACCTCCGATCAATTGGGCATATTCATTGGATTTAAAATCACTCATCCGTACAATGACGTCTTTTGGATAAAAAGCAGCTGCCACCATGGCTATATTTTGAGACAATTGATCTACAAAATATTTTTTCTTATCTGGATAATGTTGGGTTATGGCCTGAATGGCTTTTTTGTCATTGTTATCAGGAAGTTGTTTAAAATTGACCAAAGCCATTGGATGTATCCTGATGGTATTGCTGATGATAAATTCCATCCTGAGTAAGCCTACTCCTTGGTTTGGATAAAAGGATAATCTAAAAGCTTTGAAAGGATCAGCTAAGATGAACATGGGCTTCGTTTTAGTGGGTGGAATTGATTTCATATCGATTACCCTTTCCTCCCATTCCAACTGACCATCGTAAATCTTGCCTTCATCCCCTTCTATACAAGAAACTGTAATGACCTGACCATCTTTGAGTTTTTCTGTAGCATCGCCAGTCCCGACAACTGCATGAATTCCCAGTTCTCTAGCTACAATGGAAGCATGACTGGTTCGTCCCCCTTTGTTGGTAACTATACTGATGGCTTTTCTCAACATGGAGTTCCAGTCGGGGTTGGTGATATCCGCCACAATGATATCTCCTTCCTGTACTTTTACTGCATCTGCCAATGATTTGACTACGCAAACCCTTCCACTGGCAATTTTACTACCCACTGCTTTACCCTTGGTTATTGCTATTGCTTTGGACTTTAGGTTATATTCTTTGACTTTTATTCCTTCAAGCTGCCCGTGAACAGTTTCAGGCCTTGCTTGCACGATAAACAGTTCTCCGCTCAAACCATCTTTTGCCCATTCAATATCCATTGGCATGCCGTAATGTTGTTCAATTTTTAGGCTCCATTCTGCAAGTTTTTCAAGATCCTCCTGTTCCAAAGAGAATGTACTTCGCTCTGAATGAGTAGTTTTCACATTTTTCAGTGGCTTTTCCCCTTCTTCATCGTAAATCATTTTATTCTCTTTCTCACCCATCTTTTTGAAAATAATACTAGTAAACCCTTTTTCAATAGAAGGTTTGAAAGCATAAAATTCATCTGGATTAACGGCTCCTTGTACGATATTCTCACCCAATCCCCAAGCAGAGGTGATGTAAATGACTTTTTCAAATCCAGTTTCCGGGTCAATGGTAAAAATCACACCTGCACTACCCTTGTCGGACCGGACCATTCTTTGAACACCTGCTGAAAGTGCGACCTGCATATGATCAAAACCATTATCAAGGCGATATTTAATTGCTCTGTCATTAAAAAGAGAAACAAAACACCGATGAACTGCCTTTAGCAAATTATCTTCTCCGATGATATTCAAAAAACTGTCATGCTGACCAGCAAAGCTGGCAGTTGGTAAATCTTCCGCGGTAGCAGAACTCCTTACGGCTACCGAAATGGGCTGATTGGCAGCTAATAATCTATACGATTCCACGATATCAGACTTTAACAATTCAGGCAAAACTCCATTTCGAAGCAAGTTTCTACATGCTTCTCCCATTTCATGTAAATTAGAAAGGTGTACTTTATCTAACTTATCGAGTATATCTGCCAAAGCTTTGACTAGATTGTTTTCAGATAGAAAAACCCTGAAGGCCTCAGCTGTGGTTGCAAATCCATCAGGAACTTGTATCCCTAGAGGTCCTAGGACTTGAATCATTTCACCCAAGGATGCATTTTTACCACCTACTGAGGACACATCTTTATTGCTGATTTTTCGAAAGGATATCGTGAATTTCCCCATGACGCTTTTATCAAGTTTCTTTGTTGAAGAATAAACAAGTTAACTGCTTATATCCATAAAAAATATGATGAAAATCAGGTAGCTACATATTTTTATCCTTCTCCAAAAAATCAATTGTATCTTTGATCCAAAATTGAGCAACTTAAAATATGAGTGAATCTCAGGGAACAAGAATCAACAAATATTTGAGCGAAGTGGGTTTTTGCTCCAGAAGAGCCGCGGATAAATTGATAGAGGAAGGCAAAGTGACTATCAATGGGAAAATCCCTGAAATGGGTACAAAAATCCAACCCGGGGATGAAATCAGGGTCAATGGAAAACTGATTTCAGAACCAAAAGAAGAGCATGTATACATTGCTTTTAACAAACCCATTGGTATTGTATGTACCACTGACACAAAATCAGAAAAAGATAATATCATTGATTATATCAACCACCCCAAACGAATTTTTCCAATTGGCCGCTTAGACAAGCCCAGTGAAGGATTGATTCTTTTGACCAGTGATGGAGACATTGTCAATAAGATTCTGAGGGCAAGAAATAACCACGAAAAGGAATACATTGTCACAGTCGACAAAATAATCACTTCTGATTTCATACGAAAAATGAGCAATGGGATTCCCATTTTGGGCACAGTTACCAATAAGTGCAAAGTAACTCCGTTAGGGAAATACAAATTTAAAATTATCCTCACCCAAGGACTCAACCGTCAGATCAGACGAATGTGTGAATATTTGGGATATGAAGTGACCAAGCTGAAAAGAATCCGCATTATGAATATTCCATTAGACCTAGCTATCGGGAAATGGAGAGACCTAACTCATAAAGAATTGATGGAAATCAATCAACTAATTGCAGATTCTGCCAAGACACACGATGACTGATTTTTTTATTGACTTCTAGATGAGCGGTATACCGTTCAAAAAAAAAGAAAACCGAATTATTTGGACCGAATTGGCATGAAATTGGATTATTGTATTGAATCTATCCAAATATGGGGATGATAATGAATCAACCTAATTTTAACATACTATGAAAAAATCAAAACTGTTTTTAAGTATTCTTGCTCAAATCATTGGGGTTACATTCTTGGTAAGTTGTTCTTCCTGGAACAATACCCAAAAAGGCGCTGTAATCGGTGCAGGTTCAGGTGCCGCCATAGGTGGTGTGATCGGTAATAAAAGCGGAAATGCCGGAAGAGGTGCTGTAATAGGCGCTGTAGTCGGAGGTGCTGCAGGCACTGCTATCGGTATCTATATGGATAAGCAGGCCAAGAAGATGGAGGAAGAAATCAAGGATGCGGAAATTGAAAGAGTCGGAGAAGCCATCAAAGTAACCTTTGAATCAGGAATCTTGTTTGGTTTTGATTCTTTCTCTCTTACTCCTGCTTCCCAGGAAAACATCATGAAATTTGCGGAAATTCTAAATGAATATCCTGATACAAATATTATGATTGAAGGACATACTGATAGCAGAGGAACCCATCAGTACAACCAAACGCTATCGGAAAGAAGAGCAATGTCCGTTAAGAATTATTTGAAAATGCAAGGAGTAGATGACGGTAGAATGACCACTCTTGGCCATTCTTTCGACAAACCTGTAGCTACAAACGATACGGATGAAGGTAGAGCCAAAAACAGAAGAGTAGAAATCCTGATCTCGGCCAATGAAGACCTGATTGAAAAAGCTGAGAAAGGTGAAATCAAAAATTAATTGGTATAAAAAACTCTTAATAAGCGATGGATTGGATTCTTAAATCAGCAATTGAGCAGTAATTGTCTTATAAGATTAGGATTTCAGCCTCATAATTTCTGATTTCAGATCCAGAATCATCTGAGAGATATCTTCCAGGCTCGCGGGCCTGGATTTATCTTTTGGATTCGGGAAATCTGTGCTGATAAAAGCTTTAGCCTCCCAGATCTCCAGCACATCTTCCCCTTTGATTTCATAAGGTTTATACTGCTCGTTATCCGAAACCAAAAAAAGTTTACCGTTTTCTTCCAGATAGTTAAATACCCTTTTATACACCACCCCTTCTGTCACGGTGACCAACACGTAAGTTCTACCACTTTTGATATCACTTAGCTGCTCGACATAGGATCCGATGATAATCGTGCCAGGTACCAAAGGCAGCATACTGTCTCCGCTAAGCTCAAAAGCCCTATATGTGGTATGCCTGGACAAATTTGGAAGATGGAATTGTGGCAAGGATTCTACATATTCCGGATCAGAAAACCCATTAAGGTACCCCGCTGAGGCTTTTTGTCCTACCATGGTAATCCGCTCATTATCCTCCTGATCTACTGCGATCGTCAATACTTTTATATCCTTTTGACCGGTTATTTTTCTACCCTGCTCTTGAATGTCCCTGTATAGCAATTCATCAATGCTAATATTAAAAAGTGAAGACATGATACTCAATGAGGAAAGTTTGGGCTCAGACCTTCCATCTTCATATGCAGAAATCATGGTTCTTTGCAATCCCAGTTTTTCAGCGAGTTCTGACTGGGTCATCTGCAATTGATTTCTGAAATAGCGGAGATTTTTGGCAAGGAACATAGAATTGTTATTTAGGCAGAATAAAGGTAGAAATTATGATCTTCCTTGACAGGGTTCTTCAAAGAAAACGGATTGATTCCCGACATTGACATTCTTCTTTGAAGCATTCTTTCTTGAATTTCCAAAATAATTTCTCCTACTGGTTTAGGCTCATTGGTCAAAAGGTAACCATACATGGGTCTGACTTCATCCTCGATAAAAAACTTCACCTGAACATTTCCTGACGGTAGTTCTTTTTGTTCGACACTTATTTTATTCAAATCTTTCATAGCCTTAATAATTATAAGGCTAATATAAAAAAGTTATTTTAAATAACACAAACATGTTAATAAAACAAACCTCAATAAGACACAATATGTCGCAAAAGTTACATTATTTGATTTAGAAAGCTTTATTTCATACTCAAAGGAGAAGTTTTCACTTGAATCTGAGCACCAACCTTGCAACTCTTTTTCCCAATCCTTCTGCTTTTTTCAAAAATATCTCTTGAACTTCTTTACCTGCAAAATCCCCTTCACCAGTAATCGCTGAAGCGCCAAAAGATGCTTCCAGTTCATCTCCTCCTACGATGACCATACCATGTATCATCATGGCCCTAATCATACTGAACATCACAGCTTCCTCGCCTATGGAGAAGCCTCCACCGGTAACAAAAACCGCCCCGATTTTATTCTTTAAAGGTCTTCCTTCAAATGGCCAGGAATTGATGAATTCCTGCACTTCGGGGGCTATATTGGCATTATAAACGGGAGATCCCACGATAATGGCCGAAGCATTCAGGATTTCCTTTTCCTTGACTTTTCGAATTGGTTTTAGAATAAATTCCACACCTTCTACCTGATGTATGCCATTGGCAATCGATTCTGCCATGGCTTTTGTTTTCCCTGACTCGGAATGGTAGGTGATGAGGATGGTTTTATCGGACTGAGCTTTCAGGCTAATGGAAAAGCAAAAACAAAGTACAAAAATTAACTTAGCTAATACGTTCATGGAAGTATAATTGAAATTTAAAATTACAATTGATTTCAATGTAAAAGAAGTCCAATCCCCTACCCATTCATCTTCGCCATCATTTTTCTTAAAACACGTGGAATCAAGCGTGAAATTGCATACATCACCTTTCCATGGCCTGTGATGACTACCATCTTTTTTCGCTTGAGAATTGCTTTGACCATGGCTATAGCTGCTTTGTCTGTGGGCCACATCAAGTTGATAGGCCTGGGATCCGGTGCATCAGGATGAAAATTGCCCTGATTATCAACTCGGGTAATATTGCTAGCTACAAATCCAGGGTGAATTGTGGTACAACTGACCCCCGAACCCAACAGCTCCGATTGTAAAGTCTCTCCGATATTCTGTACAGCAGCTTTACTGGCGCCATAAGCACCTAGCTTAGGATTGGGAACAAAAGCTGCTATACTTCCTATCAATGCCAGTCTGCCTTTGGTCTTTCGGAGTTCTGGGAGCGCATACTTGGCAGTAAGGGCAAGTCCGGTAACATTCAACCGTAACTGCCTGTCCCATTCTCCTGCAGTAAGCTTTTCTATCTTTCCAACTACTCCTCCACCAGCATTGGCTACACAGACATCCAGTTTACCGAAAGCTTGAACAATATCATGCATACACTTTTCTATGGACTGCTCTTCCATCACATCGCAGAAAAAAGCTTGTGCATTTCCTCCTTCATGTTTGATTTCTTCTACAAGCTTATCAAGGAGATCTGTTCTTCTAGCACTGACTGCTACTTTGGCACCTTCATGAGCAAAAGCTTTTGCCAGATGTAAGCCTATTCCTGAAGAGGCTCCTGTGATCCAGATGACTTGGTTTTTGAATTTCATGTTATAATTTAAGGATAAACCCCTTAAAACAAGCACAACCATTCAAACTAATTGATTGAAAAACAAAAGGGTAAGAAATTAACTTACCCTTTTTTCTCTTTAAGCTATTTAATTCTAATTAGAAAAACATCAATGTGTGTCCTGAATAAAATCAGCCAAATCCTTTTTGAACTTAATCAGCGAAGGCATATGAGTGTACATCATATGGCCTGCTTCATAATAAGTCATGATGATGTTTTTCCTGATCTCCGGCCTTAGGTTCATTTGATCAATGGTATGTTCTACCCCATAGAAAACAGTCGCTAAGTCATAGTAACCATTCATAATCAACACTTTGACATTAGGATCCTTGTTCATGGCATCCGCCATATCGATGGCGGTATTGATAGAAATCATACTACCCCAACCTTCATTTCCCTTATGAGACCAGTCCCATTTAAAGCCGGGTGCTGAATAGGCTGAAGTTCTGTAATTTAGTTTTTTGCTCACACCAAGGTCCCTGTGGAAATAATCCAAAAATCCTGCGGTGTATGCAGGTGAAATGGCATCACTCTGAGGATCAGTAATGGCGTATTGATTTTGGGTCAGCGGATTTATCCCAGTAAACCTTGAATCCAGCCTACCCACTGTCATTCCTTCTTCCCTAAGCAGTTCATTGAAAAACTCCTGTGCCCTTACCCTGAGATTGGCCCTTAACCAATATGCTTTCGAAACTCCTGAATATTGCTCAAGTTTGGAGGCAATTGCAGCTTTATCAGTTTCGGAAAGTCTCCCTCCTTTGAAAAGAGCAGGCATATACTCTTCCTCGGTAAATTTCCTGACTTCATCTACAAATGCTTCCAGGCTAGGATTCTTGTTTTTTAACTTATCATGGTACCAGGCAGTTGTTGCATAAGTCGGGAAATGAACCAAGTAAGAAGTGCTTTCCTGAACAGGGAAAGCCAAAGACCTGATATCAAAGACAGCAGATACCATCACCACCCCATTTAGGGCAATTCCCTTATCCAACAAATAATTCATCACACCGGCATTTCTCATGGTGCCATAACTTTCTCCAAGGATATATTTTGGAGACTGCAAACGGTCATATTCCTTCAGAAACTGCATGATGAACAGACTGATTGCCCGGATGTCCTGATCCACTCCCCAAAAATCCTTTCCTTCAGCTTTGCCAACAGGCACACTAAGTCCTGTGCCTACAGGATCCATCATCACCACATCAGCAATATCCAAAATAGCATAATCATTATTGACCAATTCATAAGGCGCAGCTTTGGTGTAGCCCGGATCATTGACCACAATCCTTTTTGGGCCCATCACACCCATGTGCAACCAATAGGAGGAGGAGCCAGGCCCTCCGTTAAATGCAAAAATTATCGGACGCTTGGATGGCCCATCTTCTTTAAAATAAGCAGTAAAACCGTGTAATGCGATAGGCTCATTACTTTCATCTCTGAGCAGAAAAGTTCCCGCCCTAGTCTTGAGGGCATGGTTCACACCATTGATTCTAACATTTTGAGTAGAAGTGAACACCTCCGCTTCCGGTATTGGCTTTGCATCAGATTTATCCTGCGCCCAAAGGGAAGAGGAAAATAAAAGCGCCAAAATAATGAGTAGATTGATTTTTTTCATAGGAATACCTTTTGTTAATATGGTGTTTAATCTACTCAAATCTGATGAAAAGGAATACTTATTTTATATGAATGTAAAAACATCAGGTCAATTTGACAGGGGTACTATCCGTTTATAATCGGATATATCCGATTATTATGAGGGGCTTTCAAATTATCTTTTTGAAATTTGTTCTGCTGACTTTTTTGGATAGACAGCAAAATGAAATTATTCTTTAACCAATTATTCTTTTAAGTTATGAGCAGTATTAGAAACAGAGTACAATTGATCGGAAGGTTAGGTGCAAAACCTGAAGTAAAACGATTTGATGATGGCAAGGTAAAAGCAACAGTAAGCGTAGCCACCAAAGACTTTTACAAAAATCAAAAAGGCGAAAATGTAGAAGAAACTACCTGGCATTATGTAGTCGCATGGGGAAAATCAGCAGAAACTTTAGAGAAATACACAGACAAAGGCTCTGAAGTAGCGGTTGATGGAAAATTATCCAGTAGAAGCTATACTGATAAAGATGGAGCCAAAAAATATATCACCGAAGTTGTGGTAGACAGTGTGGTGTTAATGGGAGAAAAAGTTGCCGCAGTTTAATCCATTACAGGCTGCAGATAAATTCCTAAAACAAACCCTCATAATTGTTATGGACTGCAGCCTGAGCTTTTCTACTTTGTTTTTATCTCCAATTTTTTAATGCAATTTGTGCAACTTCTTCAAAAGATTTTTTTGATAACGAACAATTGCATCTATTTATCAGTATTTTTGTCAGCAATTAAACCTATTAATCTATGAGAAAAATAGCAGTTTTTACTTCGGGAGGTGACGCTCCTGGAATGAACGCCTGTATAAGAGCCGTAGTCAGAACAGCGATTTTTAAAGGCATCGAGGTATATGGGATCAACTATGGTTATGATGGCATGATCAATGGCAATATCAAAAAAATGCAGTCCCATTCCGTCAGTAACATCATTCAAAGAGGCGGAACCATATTGAAGTCCGCAAGAAGTGAAGAGTTTCGTACAGTGGAGGGGAGGAAAAAAGCCTATGAACAACTAAAACTTCATGGCATAGAAGGCATCGTAGCAATTGGCGGGGACGGAACATTTAAAGGTGCTAAAGTTTTTTTTGAAGAGTACGGAATTCCTACAATTGGTTGTCCTGGCACCATTGATAATGATATTTATGGTACTGATTATACCATTGGATTTGATACTGCTGTCAATACAGCCTTAGAAGCCATTGATAAAATAAGAGATACGGCTGCTGCACATGACCGAATATTTTTCGTGGAAGTTATGGGAAGGGATTCTGGATACATAGCCTTAGAATGTGGCATCGGTGGCGGAGCGGAGTTTGTAATGATTCCTGAAACAAAAACAGATTTAAAAACTGTTGTCAAATCACTTAAAAACCTGAGAAAAACCAAATCTTCTTCGATTATTGTTGTGGCAGAAGGAGATGATGAGGGAAGTGCAGATTTTATCATGGAAAAAGTGAAAGAAAAAGTCAATGATCCGGACAAAGAGTTTAAGGTTACCACTTTAGGACATATTCAAAGAGGAGGAAACCCTACTGCAAGGGATCGGGTATTGGCTTCTCGTTGTGGTATGGCTGCTGTAGAAGGATTGTTGAAAGGAGAATCCAACTGTATGGCAGGAGTGGTTAATGGTGATATTCTTTACACGCCATTCGAAGACTGCATAGGCAAGACAAAACAACTGAAAGAAGATCATTTACGATTAATTGAAATATTGAGTATATAAAATGGGATTTATACCGATTATATTGACAATGTCTGCTGCCATATTTTTGTTTATTATGGCAGTCAATAACGCGATAAAAACTAAACTAAAGCAAATAATCGAACTCCAGGAAATCATGATAGCAGGAATGACCAAAATCAATCCTGCTATCTCATTATCTCCAAGAATTGATTCTTCAGTACTAGCAGGGATTGAAAAAGAATATCAACAAGTAAGGAGTAAGATTTCAGATGAAAACAAAGATATATTCAAAAACAACATTAAGTCTCCGTATTCCAATTTGAAATTGGTCATTTCCCAATACAATAAATTAATCAGAAAGAAGCCTTACAGTTTTGTGGCCAAATTAATGGGGCACCAAACAATCGCATAAATTAATTATTCTTCATTTTTTCAGTTATGAATCCGATGATTTCATTTTGGTTTTCGGGATGAAACCATTGAATTTCCGGATCTCTCCTGAACCATGTCAACTGCCTTTTCGCGTACCTTCTTGAATTTCTTTTCAAAAGACGTATCGCCTCATCCTTATCGTACTTTCCTTCTAGATAGCCAAATATTTCAGAATACCCAACAGTTTGCAAAGCGTTAAGATTCCTGTACGGGAACAAGTTTTCAGCTTCCTGAAACAATCCCTCATTGACCATTTGATCCATCCTTAGGTCAATCCGTTGGTACAATTCCTTCCTATCCCTTTCCAGCCCTATTTTGATAATCTCAAATGGTCTTTTTGTAATTTTCTTGACTCTAAAGGAAGAAAAAGACTTCCCAGTACCCTTACATACTTCTATACCCCTCATCAATCTTTGGGGATTCATCAAATCAACTTCTTGGTAATAAACCGGATCCAAGCGCATGAGTTCTTGTTGAAGATACCCTAGTCCCTTCTCCTGATAATCTAAAATCACTGACTCTCTTATTTTTGGATCAATTTCTGGTATTTCATCCATTCCATTGCAAACTGCATCTATATACATTCCAGAGCCACCGGTCATAACCACCACATCTCTGGTCAAAAACTGATCATTTAAGATCTTCAAAGCATCTTGTTCGAATTCTTTTACATCATATGGTTCAAATATTGACTTGTGATCAATCAAATGGTGTACAACCTGTTTGAGTTCTTCTGTGGTTGGTTTTGCCGTACCTATTTCAGTTTCCCGAAAGAACTGTCTGCTGTCGGCAGAAATGATTTCAGTATCAAAGCACTTTGCCAAATGAATACACAAGGAAGTCTTCCCCACTGCCGTAGGCCCAACTACTACAATCAAATATTTATTATTACCTTGACCCAAAATGTTTTTCAAATACTTTAGCTATAATTGACAAAATTATCAATAAAACCCGATGAAAAACAAAAAGATCCTGATCGCAGATGATAATGCTTTGAACAGAAGGGTTTTCCAGAACATCATTGGACAGGTCTACATTATCGATATTGCAGAAAATGGTTATGAGGTTCTTGAGAAAATCAAAAAAGAACATTTTGACCTGATTCTTTTAGATGTACAAATGCCTTTATTGGATGGTATCAACACCCTTAAAGCTATCAGAGACGAACGATTGAGCAACTCCCCTATTGTGGCTGTTTCAGCATTTGCCAGCTCTGAGGACAGGGATTTCTTTCTATCTGCAGGATTTGATGATTTTATCTCTAAACCCATAAGACCCAAACTGATGTTGGAAACCATACAGAAACTGATGGCACAAGCTTCAAAAAAAGAAACTGAAAATTCAACATCTAATTTTCCGGATCAGCTTCAGGTGGAGCAAACCCTCAATGAAGAAGTGGTTAAGAAACTCCTAAAATACAATAGTCCAGAAAATATTCGGGAGGTCTATGAAGATTTCATCCTTGAAACAGAAAGGCTTACCACAGAAATCAAACAATTGATTGAAAGTGGAAATTTCAAAGAAATTGGAGAAAAATTACATATTATAAAAGGAAATTCAGGTACTTTGGGAGCAATGGACCTTTATAATTTTTCCCAAGGATTTGAAAAAAACATAAAAAAAGGCAACTTTGAAAATGCTCCGCAAGAATATTTATCTTTGAAGCGCTTATTAGATAGATTTAAAATTACTTGTCAAACATCAGAATACCTTAATCCATGACGTCAGCCAAAAAAGTACTAGTAGCAGAAGACAGCTCAGTAATCATCAATTTGACCAAAAACGTATTGATGTTTGAAAAATATAAGATTACGGCCGTTAAAAATGGAAAACAGGTATTGGAAAAGCTTACAAATGAGGACTTTGACCTGATATTGATGGATATCAATATGCCTGAAATGGATGGTATAGAATGTACCAAGGCCATTAGAAGACTCGAAGATCCTCAAAAAGCAAATATCCCAATTGTGGCCATCACAGGAAATTATAAAAATTACACCTTGGATGATTTTAAGAAGTCAGGATTGAATGATTATGTTCAGAAACCTTTGGATTATGACCTGCTTTTGGCCACTGTAAAAAAATACCTGTCCCAATAATTTTTAAAAAATGAGTATTAAGTACACCAAAAACTTCTTAGACAAGCTGGAAAACATTTTCGCTGCTTCGGAGTATATTTTGAGGTACGAAAAAGGAAATTTCAAATCTGGATATTGCCTTTTAAAAGAAAATAAGATTGTCATTATTAACAAATATTATACCCTTGATGGTAAAATAAATGCCCTTATTGACATCATCAAAGAAATAGGATTTAATCCTCAGGATTTTGAAGATAAAAAAATCCAGGATTTATTAACTGAACTTCAGCAAACAGAATTAAAACTTTGAAAGTAACATTTCTAGGAACAGGAACCTCACAGGGAGTACCCGTAATCGGCTGCGACTGTCCTGTATGTAGTTCTTTGGATTTTAGGGATAAGAGAACTCGTTGCGCCGTACATATTGAGGTAGAAGGAAAAAGTATAGTGATCGACACCGGTCCTGATTTCAGAACCCAAATGCTTCGTGAAAGAATTACCAAATTGGATGCAGTGATCTTCACCCATGAACATAAAGACCATACGGCAGGGTTGGATGACATTAGGCCTTTTAATTTTTCACAAAAAAAGGACATGCCTATTTATGGGTCTAAAAAAGTCTTAACCCAGATCAAAAGAGAATTTTCTTACATTTTCGAAGAAGTCAAATACCCTGGAGTACCTTCTGTAATCCCTTACGAAATTTCAAATGATCCTTTCACTGCAGAAGATGTTCCGATCATTCCGATACAAGTGCTTCACTACAGACTTCCTGTATTTGGTTTTAGACTGAAGGATTTCACCTATATTACAGATGCCAAGTACATTGACCAAAAAGAAATTGAAAAAATAAAAGGTAGCAAAGTACTGGTATTAAACGCATTACAAAAAGACCACCATATTTCTCATTTGACTTTAGAGGAGGCAATAGAACTGGTAAATATTATAAAGCCTGAAAGGGCCTATTTTACTCATGCCAGCCATAAACTAGGTACACACCATGAAATCGAGTCTCAGCTTCCCCCAAATATCCGTCTTGCTTTTGATGGCCTGAAGATACAGATAGACTGATGCATCTTAATTACCACTTTCTCAAATTTCTGTGCCTTGAGCTTTCCTATCGATTGCAAGGCTTCCAGATTATTGAATGCTTCTCCCAAAACAAAGATGAATTGGTGATAGCCTGTGCTGATGCATCCGAGCAGTTATATATCAGGGCCAATCTGCTACCGGTGATTTCCTGCCTTTCATTTCCGAATGAATTCAAGCGCGGGAAAAGAAATACCATTTCACTTTTTCCGGAGCTAATAGGTCAAACCATCATTCAAGTACAAACTTTCTCTTTTGAAAGAGCTTTCAAAATACAATTGAATTCAGGTGATTGCATAGTGTTCAAACTGCATGGTACCCGGAGCAATGTACTCTACTATCCTGCAGGAGAACCATACCCAACCCTTCTCTTCAGAAATGAATTAAGGGAAGATAAAAACCTGCATATCGATCACATCGGGATAAGCTTGGACCTAAGTTTTGAGAATTTCAAGAAGCTAGAAGGAAATGCATCTAAATTTCTTCCCACATTAGGTAAAATACCTAGAGAGTGGCTAAAATCTAATGGGTACCTAGAATCAGATCTCCAACAAAAATGGTCACTGATTCAAGAAGTTTCAGACCTTTTGGAAAGCCCTCATTACGCTATCTTCAAAGAAAACAATGATTTTTTCTTGACGCTATTACCAATTGAGCACTCCATTTTTGACACTAACGATCCAATTGCCGCCTGTAATGAACTTTTCAGATATAAAGTTGTCATTCAGGCCTTTGAAAAAGAAAAAAGCCATTGGTTGAAGATTTTCGAAGAGCAGAAAAAAAGAACGCTGTCCTATATTCAGAAAACCAGCCAAAAACTACAATCGCTTGAAACAGAAGCAGCCCCTTCTCAGATTGCAGATGTGATCATGGCCAATTTGCATCAAATTCCAAGCGGAGCTGAAGAAGTGAAATTATTAAATTTTTACACTCAAAAGGAAGAATCCATCAAATTAAAAAAAGGAATTACTCCTCAGAAACACGCCGAAAACCTATACAGGAAATCGAAAAACAGGAAAAAGGAGTTAGACCAGCTTTATCAGAATCTGGATGAAAAGGATAAATTACTCGAGCAGACTGAAAGTTGGATTCAGGAACTTCAGGAAATAAAAGATTTTAGAAGTCTTAAAGATTTCATAAAATCCAAACAACTGGTCTCCAAACAAAAAGAAAAAGACCAGCAGATTCCGTACAAAAGATTTGAAGTAGAAGGCTTCGAATTATTGGTGGGGAAATCAGCCAAAGCCAATGATGAGCTTTTAAGATATTTTGCATGGAAAGAAGATTTATGGTTACATGCAAAAGGGGTCTCCGGCTCACATGTTATCATCAAGTACCGGTCAGCTCTCACCTATCCCAAAACCGTGATAGAAAGGGCAGCAGAATTGGCCGCCTATTATTCCAAACTCAAAAATGAAAGTTTGGCACCAATTATTTATACACCTGTAAAATATGTCAGAAAAGTCAAGGGTTCAGCTGCCGGGTCTGTAATGGTCGACAAAGAAAAGGTATTGATGGTTCAGCCAAAAGGTCCTTCAGAGGAATAAAAAAAAAGCTATCCAATCTTAATTGGATAGCTTTTTTAAATATATTCTTACTCTTCTCTTATTCCACTACGTGTATCTTCAGCATATTGGTGTGACCTTTTGCTTTCAAAGGCATACTTGCTGTATTGATGATAATATCACCTTCTTTTACAAATCCGTCTTTTTTCAACTGATCCTGAATATCCATGAAGGTAGCGTCTGTGGAGATATTACTTTCATAATGGTATGACCTAACCCCCCAAACCAAACTCATTTGGGTCATTAATTTTCTGTTTCTAGTAAACAACAACAAATTGGCCAGCGGTCTGAAAGAAGCCAATCTCAAGGCAGTATTACCAGAAGAAGTAATTCCTACCAATGCTTTGGCTTTTACATTTCTGGAAAGCCTTGCCGCCATCAAAGTGAGGTTTTTACTGTAGAAATTGGCATCATCTTCAGGTATCTTATACAAATGATGGAAAACATCATGGTTGTTTTCAATATAATTGATAATGCTGCTCATCGCCTTTACCGCATTAACTGGGAACTGGCCTGATGCAGTTTCTGCAGATAACATTACCGCGTCAGCGCCATCAAGTACTGCGGTAGCGACGTCATTGGTCTCAGCACGTGTTGGTCGTGGATGAGTGGTCATACTCTCCAGCATTTGGGTTGCTATGATAACAGGCTTACAGGCCAATTTACATTTATTCACCATCTGCTTTTGCCAAAGCGGAACGGTTTCCATAGGAACCTCAACCCCTAAATCACCTCTTGCCACCATGATGGCATCTGTCGCCTCTATGATGGCATCAATGTTCTTAAGTGCTTCAGGCTTTTCGATTTTGGCAACAATTTTACAGTCTTTGCCTGACTTTTTGATTCTTTCTCTGAGATCTTTGATATCATCGGCAGTACGCACAAACGACAAAGCAATCCAATCTACATCCTGTTCTAAACCAAACTCAAGGTCTTTCAGGTCCTTTTCAGTTAAAGATGGTGCTGAAACTTTCGTATTGGGAAGATTGATACCTTTTCTTGACTTCAATACTCCACCATGAATCACGACGCATCTGACATTTTTACCATCAGTATTATTTACTGCCAACTCAATATTTCCATCATCGATCAAAATCCTATCACCAGACTTAACATCATTGGGAAGGTTTTTATATACTGTACTCACTAATTCAGCATTTCCGACAACCGGTTCATTTGTAATGGTGATTTTTTGACCTGGTTTGATCATAACTCCACCATCTTCCATTTCTCCAACCCGGATTTTCGGACCCTGTAAATCTTGAAGGATTCCGATATTCCAACCATTGTCTTTGTTGATTTTTCGGATCATTTGGATTACTTCGGCATGTCCTTCATGATTTCCATGCGAAAAATTTAATCTAAACACATTAGCCCCTGCATTTGCCAAACTTCTTAGAATGTCGATATTGTTGGAAGCAGGTCCAATTGTGGCTAAAATTTTTGTCTTGTTGTAAAGTGCAATACTCATTGATTAATTGGGATTAATAGGTTAGTAGATTATCTTTTGATTTCAGTTTATTCACATCAAGTTTAACTACATTTTGAATGTATCTTACCTGACTTAGCTGCTCAATATACGCATTAATATTCAATTCGAACGTGTGGTCCTGAACCAACAGAAAATAGTCCATAAACCTCAATTCGGGCACAAGATACAGTGCATTAACACCATCTGAAAAAGATCTGTTTTTGAGTAACTGAGTATAACCATGATCTTTTTGATCCATATATTGGGATATTTTCAAGAGCGGCTGATTAACGAATTCCAATTCAAAGTCATTCGCTTTTATCAGGTGAATTCCTAATGTATGATTGAGCAGCCAGGCCATTTTATAGTCCTTTACAGGAGCTACCAAACCCAGTAAATCAAAATCATATTGATGCTCAATTAATAGCCTTGTTTTCTTCATTAAGGTGATGAAGTAATAAAAAACAAAGTTAGAAATATTCCTCCAAAGTCAACCCCCTATGAGAATTACTTGAATTTAGTTAAGACATTTTTTTGGCAATAAGGCATTAAATATATTTCTTTGCGGAGTGTTTAAATTTAAACTGATCAAAAAATGTCTGAAATTGCACAAAAAGTAAAAGCCATTATCGTTGATAAGTTGGGCGTTGAAGAATCTGAAGTTACTCCTGAGGCTAGCTTCACTAATGATCTTGGTGCTGACTCTCTGGATACAGTAGAGCTCATCATGGAATTCGAAAAAGAATTCAATATCTCTATTCCGGATGATCAAGCTGAGCAAATTGGCACTGTTGGTCAGGCTATCAGCTATCTGGAAGCAAACGTTAAATAAATAATCACTTAAAATTCATTTATGAATTTAAGAAGAGTTGTAGTAACAGGTTTAGGTGCCCTCACACCAATTGGTAATACCGTCGAAGATTTCTGGAATGGTCTTTCAAATGGTGTGAGCGGTGCTGCGCCTATTACTAGATTCGATGCTTCACTTTTCAAAACCCAATTTGCCTGTGAGGTAAAAGGTCTTGATATTGACCAGTTCATTGAAAGAAAAGAAGCCAGAAAAATGGACCTTTTCACACAAATGGGCTTGATAGCAGCCGATCAGGCTATAATAGACTCTGGTCTTGATCTTGAAAAATCCAATCTAAATAGAATAGGCGTCATCATGGGTTCTGGAATTGGAGGTTTACGCTCTTTCCAGGACGAGGTTACCGAATTTGCAAAAGGTGACGGTACACCAAGATTCAATCCTTTCTTTATTCCGAAAATGATCGCTGATATCTGTGCTGGATTTATTTCCATCAAGTACGGATTCAGAGGCCCAAATTTTGTAACAGTTTCTGCTTGTGCTTCTGGCACAAACGCTATTATTGATGCATTTAATTACATCAGATTAGGTAAAGCGGATGTTTTTGTAACAGGAGGAACAGAAGCGACGATCACAGAATCGGGGGTTGGAGGGTTTAATGCCCTTAAAGCACTTTCTCAAAGAAATGATTCTCCCCAGACTGCTTCCAGGCCATTTGACAAAGACAGAGATGGCTTTGTATTAGGAGAAGGGGCAGGCTGTCTCATATTAGAAGATTATGAGCATGCAAAAGCCAGGGGAGCCAAAATCTATGCAGAAATGGTAGGTGGTGGAATGTCCGCTGATGCTTACCATCTGACAGCTCCTCACCCTGACGGTGAAGGTGCCAAAAATGTAATGCTCAATGCTATTGAAGACGCTGGTATGAGTCCTGAAGATATTGACTATGTCAATGTTCACGGAACTTCCACCCCATTGGGCGATGTAAGCGAAATCAAAGCCATCCAGAAGGTATTTGGAGAGCACGCATACAATATGAATATCAGCAGTACCAAATCGATGACTGGACACCTTTTGGGCGCCGCAGGTGCCATAGAGGCTATAGCATCCATACTGGCTATTAACAATGGCTTAGTTCCTCCGACCATAAACCACTTTACTGACGACGAGGAATTTGATAGCAGATTAAACCTGACTTTCAATACTGCGCAAAAAAGAGAAATCAGGGCAGCATTAAGTAATACTTTTGGATTTGGCGGGCACAATGCCTCCGTCATTTTCAAAAAAATCAGCGACTGAAATTGAAACTGTCCAGATTACTTAGATTACAGGCTGCGTTCTATAATCAACAAGAAAGAAGGCTTGCTGCCTCCATCAAACATATGGTGGGCAGCAAGCCTTTTAATTTATCCCTTTACAAACTGGCCATCAAACATTATTCGATGGCTGAAGAATCCATCAACGGCCTCAAGATTTCCAATGAAAGACTGGAATACTTGGGAGATGCCATTCTAGGCGCTGTGGTGGCTGAATTCCTTTTTATCAAATTCCCCTATAGAGATGAGGGTTTCTTGACTGAAACACGTTCCAGAATGGTGAATAGGGAAACGCTCAATCAGATAGCCGTCAAAATCGGACTTTCTAAAATCATCGAAAACGAATACAAGGGGAAAAACCTAAGTGCTCACAAATCCATATTTGGAGATACCTTAGAGGCGATGGTCGGTGCTGTTTATCTGGATAGAGGATATGAATTTTGTAAAAAATTCATTTTGAAGAGAATCATCATCCATTATGATGTTGATGGAATCATCACCACAACTTCCAACTTCAAAAGTAAAATCATTGAATGGTCTCAAAAAGAAAATAAAGAGGTTGACTTTAGGACTGTTTCAGTGACAGGCAACCAACGTTTCAAAGAATTCCATGTACAGCTTTTTGTGGAAGGGGAACTACTTTCGGAGGGAAAAGGGCAGACTAAAAAGAAAGCTGAGCAGGAAGCCTCTAAAAATGCCTGTGAAAAACTTAATATAGCGGTTTAGAACACTATCTTTGGGATTGGTGTTAAGTAGCTTTCGATTCCAACTATGTCATTACTCAATATTGCCTGTGCTACAGTCAACCAAACTCCACTTGACTGGACAGGTAACTTCAACCGCATCGTTGATGCTATTAAAGATGCACAGCGTCAACAAGTAGAACTACTTTGTTTTCCTGAATTGGCCATTACCGGATATGGCAGTGAGGATTTATACCTGAGTTATTGGTATCCCCAGAAAGCCATCAATCAGCTGGCAAATCTCCTCCCCTTTTGCAATGATATCACTGTTGCTGTCGGTGTACCGGTCAGGATACAGGAAAAAGTTTATAACTGCATGGCTGTGATTGAGGACCAAAAGCTAAAAGCCCTTGTAGCTAAGCAATTTATGGCCATTGACGGAGTCCATTATGAATTCAGATGGTTTACACCCTGGGAGCACGGCAAAGTAATTAGCTACTCTTTAGTGGATGAAGAAGTCCCTTTGGGGGATATCATTTTTGAAAAGAATGGAGTAAAATATGGCTTTGAAATCTGTGAAGATGCCTGGCGTGGAAAAGACAGGCCAGGTTATAGACTTAAAGACCGAAAGGTAGATGTAATCTTCAATCCGAGTGCGAGCCATTTTGCTATGGGCAAAAGCATTCAGCGGGAGGAATTGATGAAAGAAAGCTCAAAGCTTTTCAATGCTACCTACTTTTATGTCAATCTTTTGGGAAATGAAAGTGGAAAGATGATTTTCGACGGTGAAATATTGGTGGCACGGGAAGGGAAATTATTTTTGAAAAACCAACTACTTTCTTTTGAGGATTATCAAGTTAAAGCTTTCTCTTTTGATAAGGATAAAGAAATAAAACCCGAAATAGACAGTCTTCATGAAAAAAACCAGGAATTTGTCCAAGCTGCCTCTTTAGGACTTTTTGATTATTTCCGCAAAAGCAAAACAAAAGGTTTCGTACTTTCCCTGAGCGGAGGTGCCGATTCTTCCACTATAGCCATTTTAGTAGCAGAAATGGTCAAAAGGGGTATCAAGGAATTAGGTAAAGAACGTTTCCTGATAAAACTTGGGATTGATTATACCACCAAAACCAATCAGCCTGAAAGGGAAATTGTTGGGAAAATTTTCACTACAGCCTATCAGGCTTCCGAAAATTCATCTTTTAGCACCTTTCAAAGTGCCAAAGTACTTGCCGAAAGTATTGGCGCTGCATTTTTGAACTGGGAAATTTCTGACGAAGTCAAGTCCTATACAGAAAAAATTGAAAATGTTTTAGGTCGTAAATTAACCTGGAAGGAAGATGATTTGGCCCTTCAAAATATTCAGGCAAGGACTAGGTCTCCCATCATTTGGATGCTTGCCAATATCAAAAACGCATTATTGCTGAGCACATCAAACCGGAGCGAGGGAGATGTGGGTTATGCGACTATGGACGGTGACACCAGTGGTAGTATCTCGCCAATAGCTTCTGTGGACAAGCACTTTATCCGTCAGTGGCTTTTATGGGCTGAGAAGAATTTGGATTACCCGGGGTTAGCTAAGGTCAACAGTCTTTCCCCTACTGCAGAACTCCGGCCGACCGAAAACCTACAAACGGACGAATCTGATTTGATGCCGTATTCCCTAATTGTGGAAATAGAGAAACTCGCCATAAGAGACAGAAGATCCCCCATTGATATTTACCTGATTTTAAAAGAAGAGATTGAAATTGAACCAGACCTTCTGAAAACATATGTAAAGAAATTCTTCAGATTGTGGTCGAGAAACCAATGGAAGCGGGAAAGACTAGCCCCTTCTTTTCATTTGGATGAGTTTAGCGTAGACCCAAAAAGCTGGTGTAGATTCCCAATTCTCTCAGGAGGGTTTGAAGAAGAGTTAAAAGAGTTGGATACTTATTAAAAAACGGTAATTTCACAATCTCCGAGAACAAATTTTAGAAAAATGAACATAGAGTCAATTTTAAGTTATATCGTCTGGAGCCCAAATCCTTCGGTTTTTCCAGGTTTTGAAAGATTAAGATGGTACAGTTTACTATTTGCCTTGGGATTTATCATCTCACAGCAGATCATGTTTTACATTTATCGAAAAGAGGGACAGGATGAAAGGTTGGTTGATAAATTGACTATTTACATGGTATTGTCCACTATCATTGGAGCCCGATTAGGCCATGTCCTTTTCTACGAACCTGAAAAATACCTCAGTAATCCCATTGATATTTTGAAAGTTTGGGAAGGTGGTCTTGCCAGTCATGGTGCCGCCATCGCTATCCTGTTTGCGCTTTATCTCTATGCGAGAAAAATACCTACGCAAAGTTACCTTTGGGTGGTAGACAGGATTGTAATTGTAGTCGCCATGACGGGTGCACTTATAAGAGTGGGCAACCTAATGAATTCAGAAATTGGCGGAAAACCGACTGAATCAGACAGTGGCTTTGTATTTGCCAGAGATGCGGAAGAAATATTAGAAACCTTGAGGATACCAGTTGCATCTGTAGATGCTTACAAACCTCAAAACCGCGAGAACGAATTGACAGGAAATGGCATTGTTCCGGTAAATTTTGATATCAAAGTAGAAAAAGGAGGATACAGTGAGGCTGATTTAAAAACTGCCATAGAGACGGATGTCAAATACGTGCTGACAAGGTTTAGAAGTTCTCAAAAGTATTTGGCTGAAAGTCCTGAAACACCACTGAATTTTGATTTATATGATAATGGAGATCACTATTTGGTAACAGTCTACACTTTTGGTGTAGCACGATATCCTACTCAGATTTACGAAGCTCTTTCCTATCTGATAATCTTTATTTTCCTTTATTGGATATGGTTCAGGTATAAATCAAGATTACCTGATGGACTATTTCTTGGCTTATTCCTAGTCTCTGTATTTGGAATGAGATTTGTCTGGGAATATCTCAAAGAAAATCAGGTTGAATTTGAAGAAGGGCTTACCCTCAATATGGGACAATCTTTAAGTATCCCTTTGGTTATAGGGGGTATAGTTTTGATCATTTTAGCCTTAAAAAAGGGATTTAAACCTGCGGAAGATCATGGCACGGGATCGTGACCATGACCTCCCCATGGGTGACAACTGGCAATTCTTTTAATTCCTAACCAACCTCCTTTAAATACACCATGCTTAAGAATTGCCTCCTTGGTGTATTGACTGCAGGTAGGTGTATATCTGCAAGCTGAAGGAAATAAAGGAGATATTAAATACTGATAGACCAAAACGGGAAAAACCGCTATTTTACGAATGATTGTCTTCAATTTCCTGATCGTTTCCATGATAAAGCCAAAAGGGCTGTAAAAGTTCCTTACTTAACACCCAATCAACAAAAGACTTGAAAAGATTTTTTACATATTGCAACCTAAGCTACTTGCTATTCTGCGCAGTATTACTCCCTTCCTTTGCTTTTCCCCAAGCAGTTGATAGTACTGAACAAAGGCTTTCAACAGTTCCCGACAAAGTTGTGATCAATAATATTTTTATTATCGGGAATGAAAAGACAAAGAAAAATATCATCATGAGAGAAATCGATCTTCAGGAAGGTATTTATTACGAATGGGAAGATCTAATTTCTATCATTGAAGCAGACAAAAAGAAAATCTATAACCTGCAATTATTTAATTCGGTAGAAATAACCCCTTTATTGACAGGTACCGATCAGATCGAACTTTTGGTTTCCCTAACTGAACGTTGGTATATCATACCTAACATCATTCTGAACCTCGCAGATAGAAACTTAGCCGAATGGTGGACCAATCAAAACAGAGACCTTTCCAGGGTAAATTATGGAGGAAGATTGGTACATAATAATGTAGGTGGTAGAAATGAAAAATTAAGAATTGGGGGACAATTAGGCTTTACCAAGGTATTTGAAGTACTCTACAGCAAACCTTATATTGATAGAAAACAAAAGCACGGGCTTGCTGCCCAATTCACCTATTTTACCCAAAAAACTATCCCTGTTAAATCAGAATTCAACAGGCAGGTTTTTTACAGAAATGAAAATGAAGATGTGCTTAGAAAAAACACCGCTGCATTTTTAAGATATACTTTCAGGGGCAGTTATTATAATTTTCATTTCGTAACAGCAGGATATAACAAAACTTCTATCAATGAGGATGTTTTTACCCAAAACCCTGCTTATTTTCTTCATGGTACCAATAGTTTGGAGTATTTTCTTTTAGGATATTCTTACCGGCATGACAACCGTGACAATATAGCTTATGCAACTGATGGACAACTGCTGAATCTGGGACTTACCCGCTATGGAATCTTAGGATCAGATGACATAAAGGATACTGAATTCACTTTAAATGCAAACAAATACTTTAGATTTAGTGATAATTTTCACTTTGTATCAGGTCTTTCTTTCAATACTTTTTTTGGGCAACGACAGCCTTTCAGTTTGGTACGTGGCATTGGTTACAATCCTAATTTCATACGAGGCTATGAATTGAATGTCATTGAAGGCCAACAAGTATTGGTACATAAAAACAGCTTCAGATTTAAACTCTTTGATTGGGGAATAGATGTATCAGATTACATGCCCTTGGATGAATTTTCTTATTTGCCTTTCAAAGTTTACTTAAGCGCAAATTTTGACCATGGATATGTCAATGACAGAAACAAAATACCGGAAAACCTCAGGTTGACCAATCAATATTTATATGGGTATGGCCTGGGTCTTGACCTGGTGAGCCTCTATGACATGGTATTTCGCTTCGAATATTCGATCAACAGTAAGAATGAAGGTGCTTTTTTTATCAATGTAAAAGCTCCTTTTTAAGACTTCCCAACTTATTCGTTTATTATCCGATTAAAATTTCTTCTGCTCTCAGCTTTGAGCTAATTTTAAATTAGGTTCAAGTATTTTTTTATGCAGAAGGGTGTTTTCACATGTCTATTATTCTGGCATTTACAAATTTGTTTTGGTCAGATGGGGACTGAAACATTACCAAGAGGTGCCAGAAGTATTGGGCTTGGAAATGCACATGTCACCATGGGAGATGTTTGGAGTATATTCAACAATGTGGGGGGATTGAGTAGGGCGAAGAACTCCCAGGTGACATTTTCTTACGACCATAGACTTCAGCTTGATGAGTTAACCACCTTAGCTGCCGCTGCAGTGATTAAATCAAACCAATCAGCTATTGGAATCGGAGTTTCTTCATTTGGTTCTGAATATTTTTCACAGAACCAGATAGGCTTGGGGTTTTCAAACCAAATGGGAATTGCAAGTCTAGGTCTAAAAATCAATTATTTTCAGACAAGCATGGAAGGCTTTGGAACAGGTAGATCAGCAATCATTGAATTCGGAGGAATTGCCGAACTTACCCCTCAATTATTCTTTGGTGCACATATCTATAATCCAACAAGAGCAAAGTATGGGAAGAATTCACATGATTACCTGCCTACAGTAGTTAAAGCTGGAGTATCATTCAGACCTTCCGAAAAAGTAATGTTAAATGTAGAGGCTGAAAAAGATATTTTGCTGGACCCTCTTTTGAAAATAGGACTAGAATATAACATACTGAACAAAGTTTGGGCAAGGAGCGGTCTCATTACATTTACAAATCATCTATTTTTTGGATTTGGTTTCCAAAGTAGAAAGTTTCACTTTGATTATGCCACTACACAGCATCCCCAACTAGGTTATACCCATCATTTTTCCTGCAACTTTCTTTTTGGTCAGCGATGAAAAAAAGTTTCCTCATAGGCTATTTTTGTGTCGTTATTAGCATCCCCACTTTCTCCCAAATTTATAGAAAGGGAGAAATCGACATTGAGTCCTTCATTGAGAATATTTTTGGCATGCAGAAAACTGAGGATGAATATGAGGACTTATATGAAGGATTGCTTCAGGTATTTTTAAATCCAATCAATCTAAACAGGACTAGTCCAGAAGAGTTAAATTCGCTCTACCTCTTATCTCCAAGTCAGATTAATCATTTTTTTGAACATACTGAAAAATTCGGAAAACTGATATCTATCTATGAACTTCAAGCTATACCGGAATTTGACCTAGAGACAATTTATAAATTATTGCCATTTGTGGTTTTAGAGGAAAGCACCAAGACTGCAAGTTCCCTTTTAGAAAGGATTCAAACCGCTAAAGATGCCTATTTTCTATTCCGACACAGAAGGGTCTGGGAAACGAGAAGGGGGTTTACTCCACCGGACACACTGAACAATGGCCGTCTCACCAGTAGATATTTGGGAGATCCGAACAGCTTATACAGTAGGTTTAGAATTCAACAGACCAAGGACTTCAGTTTGGGATTCACTGTGGATAAGGATCCTGGTGAAGAATTGATCTGGGACCCAAATACCAAGAGGTATGGGTTTAATTTTTTATCCTATCATTTCATCCTTTACAATAAAGGCAAGTTTAAGACCATTTCCATTGGAGATTATCAATTACAATTTGGCCAAGGCTTGGTTTTCGGTGCAGGATTCAATGCTGGAAAAGGAGGAGAAACCATCACCACTGTCAGGAGAAGTAGTTTAGGCATCAGGCCATATACAGCTGCATTGGAATTCGGTTTTTTCAGAGGTATAGCCACAACAGTCCAAAGTGGCCCTTTCAAAGTTACCTTATTGGCTTCAAATGCTCCAAGAGATGGAAATATTCAAGTTCAGTTGGATTCTTTAGAACGTGAAGAAGCCATTATCACTTCTCTTCAAAGTAGCGGTCTGCATCGTACCCCAACTGAAATTGGTAATAAAAATCAATTAAGAGAAAAAAACATCGGTGGGAACATCCATTATGAAAACAGGAGAAAAGACTTTCAAATTGGATTCAACAGCCTCTTCAGCCAGTTTAGTAAACCTTTTATCCGAACAGAAAGGATTTATAATCAATTTGAATTTTATGGACAAGAGAACTATATCAATAGCCTATATTTTTCCTATAACTTTCAAAACTTCTATTTCTTTGGTGAATCAGCCATTTCCAAAAGTGGGGGTCAGGGTTCAGTCATAGGGATGATGAGCAGCCTCCACCCTAAATTGTCTCTTTCGGTGCTTTGGAGAAATTATGACAGGAATTTTCATAGCTTTTATGGGAATTCATTTGGAGAGGGTTCGAGACCTATCAATGAAAAAGGACTCTATCTGGGAATAAATTTTAAACCAAACCAAAAGTACAATTGGGCATTTTACTACGATTCATTTCAATTTCCATGGCTTAAGTTCAGAGTGTATGCCCCCTCCTCAGGTCATGAATGGCTGAGTAGATTTTCTTATTCTCCGTCACGAAAAACCTTGCTTTTTGTACAGGTTAGGGAAGAATCAAAAGCAAGAAATATCAGTGAATACCCTGGTTTTCAATCTCCTTATTTATTGGATCAGGGTAAGAGATGGAATTATGTTTTCAATCTTGATCATAGTCTGAATAAACATTGGAGCATCAAATCAAGGGTTACATCCAGTACTTTCAGGTTCAATGGTAGCAAAACTAGTGGCTTTGCCATTAGTCAGGACATCAATATGGATTATCAAAGATGGCGGCTGTCTTCCAGGTTCGTACTGTTTGACACAGATGATTTTGATAACCGACAATTCATCTATGAAAGGAATGTCCTTTGGTTATTTTCTATTCCTGCGCTCCATGGTCAGGGAATGCGCTATTACATTCTCGGTCAATTAAAAATCAATCAAAAGCTAAGTCTGTGGGCCAGGTATTCCAAAACCATTTATACTGACCGAGAAACAATCGGATCTGGACTGCAACAGATTGAGGGAAACCAAATAACGGAAACTACTTTTCAGCTCAGATATCAATTCAATCGATAAATTCCACTATCGGTTCACCATGCTTTAAATGATTTTAATAAATTGAAGGACCAAAACCACCGAAGCATGAAAAAACAATTATCACTCATTATCTTATTGTTTGGCACAATATCATTTCCTCTATTTGCCCAGACAATAGATAAGGGCAAATTATCCAAAAAAGAAGGTTTCTTCACCTTTTACCTCGACGAAGACAAAGGAAAAATTTATCTGGAAGTCGATAAAACTGATTTTGAGTTCCTTTATGTAAACTCTATGCCGGCAGGTGTAGGTTCAAATGACATTGGACTGGACAGAGGTCAGTTGGGCAGGACCCGAATTGTGGAATTCAGAAAAGCAGGTAACAAACTCCTGTTGGTTCATAAAAATTATGACTTCAGGGCTTACAGCGACAACCCTCTTGAAGTCAAAGCAGTAAAAGATGCTTTTGCTGAGTCGGTTATCTGGGGTTTCGAAATCAGTCAGACCGAAAATGAAAAATATTTGGTAGATGCCACTTCCTTCTATTTGCAGGATGCCCATATGGTGGCAGAAAAACTTGGAAATAGCCGTCAGGGAAGTTATAAAGTTGATTTAAGTAGATCGTCCATCTACTATCCCATGACTAAAAACTTCCCTAAAAACACAGAAGTTGAAGCGATTATAACTGTAACAGGAAATGCAACAGGAGGATACATCCGTTCAGTCACACCTTCTCCGGAGGCCATCACTGTAAGACAAAGACATTCTTTTATTGAGTTGCCAGATGATGGATACCAACCACGTGAATTTGATCCAAGGGCAGGATATTTCCACATCAGTTATATGGATTTCACCAGTCAAATCGGTGAACCAATGGTCAAAAAATTTATTTCCAGGCATCGTCTGGAAAAGAAAGATCCAAGTGCTGCAGTATCTGAGCCTGTAAAACCCATTGTATACTACTTAGACAGGGGAACTCCTGAGCCTGTTCGGACCGCCTTAATAGAAGGAGGTAACTGGTGGGCAGAGGCTTTCGAAGCAGCTGGCTTCAAAAACGCTTATAGGGTAGAGTTGGCACCTGAGGATATGGATCCTATGGATGTCAGGTACAATGTCATTCAATGGGTACACCGTTCAACCAGGGGTTGGTCTTATGGTTCTTCAGTAAGGGATCCTAGAACAGGAGAGATTATCAAGGGACATGTAACATTAGGTTCTCTCAGGGTAAGACAGGATTTCTTAATAGCACAAGGTTTATTGCAGCCTTTTGAAGATGGAAAACCTGAAAATCCTAAAATGTTGGAAATGGCTCTTGCACGCCTAAGACAACTTTCTGCGCATGAAATTGGCCACACGATAGGACTTGCCCACGCATATGCTTCTTCACCGACAAACAGAGCCTCTGTGATGGATTATCCTTATCCTGTTATTAAAATGGATGATAACGGAAACATAGATCTTTCAGATGCCTACGATAACAAAATTGGCGATTGGGATAAATGGGCAATTACTTATGGGTATGCCACCATCCCTGAAGGTGAAAATGAGAAAAAATATCTGAACAGAATCTTAGAAGATACTTACAGTGCAGGACATACATTTATTTCAGATGTTGATTCGAGGCATCCAAGTGGATCCCATCCACATGCCCATCTTTGGGATAATGGAGCCTCTGCAAGCCAGGAATTAACCAGATTGATGACAATAAGAAGAAATAAAATGAATTCTTTTGGCCTCAACAGTATTGAAGAAGGGCAACCGGAAGCCTTGATGGAAGAAGTATTTGTACCCTTGTATCTGATGCACAGATACCAAATAGAAGCAACTGCCAAAATTCTTGGCGGATTGGATTATACCTACAAAATAAAAGGAGACAATCAAAGAATCCAATCCAGACTTGATGCAACTGAACAAAACCGTGCCTTAAACAGCCTACTTAGTGCTATTCATCCAAAAGCACTAGCCGTTCCAGATCATGTTTTAGATAGGTTACCTCCAAGGCCAATGGGCTATTCGAGAAACAGGGAAACTTTTCCATCTAGAAATGGACTTAATTTTGACCCATTGTCACCAGCAGAAAATGTGGTCGATTTGGTTTTTGGATTCTTATTTGAGGCTGGAAGAGCTAATAGGTTACATCAACAGGCACTATTTGAAAGAAATTTACCCTCATTTACAAATGTTCTTGACAAAACTGTAGATGCTGTATTCGGTGAAAACTCAAATGAGACATATGAAGGTGAAATCAAACGAATGACGCAGTCAAAATTGGTTGACCATATGATCGCTTTGGCTAACCATCCACAAGCCTCTAGCTCTGTCAAAGCAGAAGTAAGAAGAAAATTGAAAGACTTCCTGTTTGACAATCCTTCCAGAAATGAATTTAGATCGAGAACATTGGCTTCTAACCCTTCAGGTCTGAAAAATACGCTCAAAAACAATTTTGACCAGTATCTGGCAGATAAAATCATTGCGTTTTTGGATTTGCCTGAGAAATTAAGCATCCCTGTAGAACTTTCTGTTCCAGAAGGTGCGCCAATCGGTTCTGAGGATTTATCCTGTGACTTTGACTATTAAAATAAAACCGGCGGTAATATAAACCGCCGGTTTTTTATTGACTTGTATTGCTCTTTTTCCTGCCCAATCCCCCACATTTATTCGAACAATACTTAACATTATCCCAATTCTTTTCCCACTTTTTCCGCCAAGTGAATGGTCTATTGCAAACAGGACAAATCTTTGTAGGTAAGTGCTCCTTTTTCATATTGGGAAAACAGGAAGCAGCATAAAAGGTTTATTTCAACTTTTCATTGTTCTGATGTCTTTCTCTATCCCTTATATTCTTCTTTTCAAAGTTTTTTTCAAGGGCAAGAGTCAAATCCACTCCTGTCTGATTGGCCAAGCAAATCAACACCCACAACACATCCGCCATTTCATCAGCAAGGTCCTTTCCTAAATCTGAATCCTTGAAAGACTGTTCCCCATATTTTCTGGCCATAATCCTTGCCAACTCCCCTACTTCTTCCATTAAAATAGCCGTATTAGTCAATTCATTAAAATACCTGACCCCTACAGTTTTGATCCACTGATCTACTAAATCCTGCGCTTCTTGGATAGTAATATCTTTAGTACTCATACAAAATCTTCTCCTTTTCCTTTGGCATCATTAACAAAAACCCTGAATTTTTTATCCCCGTCCAACTTGCAGATTAATAATACATTATCACTTTCTGTAATTAGGTAGTTATTCAATCCTTCTACCACTACCAATTTATCGGTATCTACTTTGATATAACAGTTTTCAGTGTCATATAACAAGGCATTGGCATCAAGCACATTGTTGAATTTGTCTTTAGGCTTGTTTTCATACAAGCTAGTCCAAGACCCTAAATCAGACCAACCAAAATCTCCCATTACCATGTATACCTCATCGGCCTTTTCCATGACGCCATAATCAATGGAAATATTTTTCACCAAAGAATAGGCTTTTTTGATAAAAGCTTCCTCTTTTTCCTTGTCGAAATATTGAATTCCCTCTTCAAATACCTCTGCCAACTCCGGCATATACTTTTCAAAAGCATGAATAATGCCTTTTGCTTTCCAGACGAACATTCCTGAATTCCAGACAAAGTCTCCGCTTTCCAAAAATGTTTTGGCCAACTTGCTATTGGGCTTTTCTGTAAAGGTTTTTACCTTCTTTACAGGATTACCAGGTTCGGAGATAAATTGAATGTAACCATAGCCTGTTTCTGGTCTATTGGGTTTTATACCAATGGTTATCAATTTTTGCCCATCTTCACTTGCTTCCAGAGCAATATCTATTTTCTCATGAAACTTTTCTTCCTGAAGGATCAAATGGTCTGCAGGAGTCACAACAATTTTTGCTTCCGGGTCAATCTGGGCTATTTTATAGCAGGCGTAGGCAACACAGGTAGCAGTGTTTCTCCTTAAGGGTTCAGACAATATCTGCTTTTCAGGAATATCCGGAAGCTGCTCTTTTACAAGGTCAAAGTATTTTTGGTTGGTTACCACATAAAACAAGCTTTTGTCAGAAAGTTTGATAAACCTGTCATACGTCATCTGCAACAGGGTTCTCCCAGTCCCTAATACATCCAGAAATTGTTTGGGCCTTATATTCCTACTGTATGGCCAAAACCGGGTACCAAGCCCCCCTGCCATGATCACGATATAAGGTTTTTTCTTCATCTACCTGTTCTAAACAATGCCTTCCTTCATTAAATCATGAATATGGATAAAACCAACGATTTTATCGCCATCCAAAGCTACTAATTGGGTAATATTATGCTCCTTCATTTTATTTAATGCCCTTATAGCAAACTCATCTTTTGCAATAGTTTTGGGATTTTTGGACATAATGTCAATTGCTTTAATTGCAGAAACATCAGTGCTTTTTTGCAGCATTCTTCTAAGGTCTCCATCAGTGATGATACCTAAAAGTTTATTGTCATTATCTACTACAGAAGTCGCACCTAATCGTTTACTGCTAATCTCAAGAATGACTTCTGTAAGAGACGCATCTTCTTTTACTACGGGCACCTGATCCTTAGGAATCACATCTTCCACTTTAAGGTAGAGTTGTTTACCTAGTGCACCTCCAGGATGATATTTCGCGAAATCTTCAGAAGTAAAGCCTTTTGCTTCTAAAAGGCAAACAGCTAGGGCATCTCCTAAAGCCAAATGTGCTGTAGTACTCGTAGTCGGCGCAAGGTTATTTGGACAGGCCTCTTCCGCAATGGTAGCATTGAGTACAAAATCAGCATGTTCGGCCAAGTAACTGTTTGTATTACTCACAAGAGCGATTAACTTGGAGCCGAGCCTTTTCAAAAGCGGGACAAGGACCTTGATTTCGGGAGTGTTTCCACTTTTGGAAATACAGATGACAAAATCATCCTTCTGAATCATTCCAAGATCCCCATGGATCGCATCAGCAGCATGCATGAAAATGGCTGGTGTCCCTGTTGAATTTAAAGTGGCTACAATTTTAGTAGCAATGATCGCACTTTTGCCAATTCCTGTGATTACAACTCTACCGTTTGAAGCCAAAATGGCTTCTACACAGGCTTCAAATTCATCGTCTATGTAATTGATGAGATTTTGAATTGCATCAGCCTCCGTTTGAAGGACTTTTATTGCGCTTGTTTTAATATTTTTTGTTAACTTCAAAATTGCCACGGTTAATCATTAAATTTGTAACAAAGGTAAAAAAAGAATTCCTTTTAGTTTAATGCATACCGGATTAGGGGCGCCATTAAAACATTAATTTGCTGTGAATCAAATCGTCAAAGAAAACTTAAAAAAAATATTCGGCTTTAGCCAATTCCGGGGCAATCAAGAAAAAATTGTTGACAACCTGCTCAAAGGTAACAACACTTTTGTCATCATGCCGACCGGTGCTGGAAAGTCACTCTGCTATCAGCTCCCAGCTGTATCGCAAGAAGGCACGGCAATCGTCATTTCACCTTTGATTGCCCTGATGAAAAACCAGGTAGATCAGCTGAATGCATTTGGGATCAATGCACATTTTCTCAACTCCACGCTAAATAAATCTGAAACCAATAAGGTCAAGAAAGAAGTACTTTCCGGTAAGACAAAATTGCTTTATGTGGCACCGGAATCATTGACCAAGGAGGAAAATATACTTTTCCTGAAAGATGCCAAATTGAGTTTCGTGGCTATAGATGAAGCCCACTGTATTTCAGAATGGGGACATGACTTTAGACCAGAATATAGGAAAATCAAATCCATCATTGCCCAGATTGGACCTGAATTGCCAATTGTAGCCCTTACGGCTACAGCTACTCCCAAAGTCCAACAGGATATTCAGCGCAACCTTCAAATGGAAGAGGCGGATCTGTTTAAGTCTTCATTTAATAGAACCAACCTCTATTATGAGGTTAGACCTAAGATCAAAAATGAGACTAAGAAACAGATTATCAAATACATCAAATCCCAAAAAGGTAAGTCCGGTATCATTTACTGTCTAAGCCGTAAAAAAGTAGAGGAAATTGCCGAATTACTCAAAGTGAATGGTATCAAATCCGCCCCCTACCATGCTGGATTAGACCAAAGTGTCAGGGTCAAAAACCAGGATGATTTTCTCAATGAGGAAGTGGATGTTATCGTTGCAACCATTGCCTTTGGAATGGGTATCGATAAACCGGATGTGCGCTATGTGATCCACTATGATGTGCCTAAATCATTGGAAGGATATTATCAGGAAACTGGTAGAGCTGGAAGAGATGGATTAGAAGGGCACTGTCTGATGTTTTATAGATACGATGATATCGTCAAACTGGAAAAGTTCAACAAGGACAAGCCTGTAACAGAGCGTGAAAACGCTAAGATTCTACTTCAGGAAATGGCTGCATATGCAGAAAGCTCCATTTGTCGTAGGAAATTTCTGCTCCACTACTTCGGGGAGACTTTGGAAGAAAATTGTGGCTTCTGTGATAACTGTAAAAAGCCAAAAGAAAAATTTGAAGGTATGGACTATCTCACCGCTGTAATCAGTGCGGTGAAAGAGACCAAAAACAGGTTCAACATGGACCATATCGTCAGTATTATCCGTGGGGAATCTAATGATTATATCAAAAGTTATAAACACGACCAACTGAGTGTTTTTGGAATTGGACAGGAAGACAACGAAAGACTTTGGAAAACTGTCATCCGACAGGCCATGATTTCAGGCTTCCTTGAAAAGGACATTGAAAATTATGGGATAATCAAAATAACTGAAAAGGGAGAGAAATTTTTGGATGCACCTTATTCGGTTACGCTTTCTAAAGACCATAATTTTGAAGAAATGGTCGAAAACATCGCAGTAGAAGAAGGACCAACTGGAGGTGGCAAGGCTTATGATGAGAAATTATTTGAGTTGCTGAAAGCTGAAAGAAAAAAAGTAGCCAAAGCAAAAGGCCTTCCACCATATGTCATCTTTCAGGACCCATCCTTGGAAGAAATGGCAACAGTATACCCTACCACAAGGGAAGAATTAGCACAAATCAATGGGGTGGGTATGGGAAAAGTATCTAAATTTGGAGCTTCTTTTCTCAAACTGATTGAAAACTATGTTGAAGAAAATGATATTATCACTGCCTCCGATGTTGTCGTTAAGACTTCAGGAACTAGATCTAAAGTTAAAATTTCCATCATTCAGCAGGTGGACAGAAAAATAGATTTAGATGAAATTGCAGAGAACCTGAACATCAGCATGGATGAACTACTACAGGAAATCGAGCAAATCATCTACAGTGGCACGAAATTGAATATCAATTATTACATTGAAAATATCATGGATGAAGAAAGAGAAGATATTCTTCATGACTATTTCATGACTGCTGAATCAGACAATATACGCGTGGCTCTTCAAGAGTTGGAAGATGAAGATTTTGCTGAAGAAGAAATTCGGGTCTATAGGATTAAATTCATTTCCGAACACGCTAACTAAAACGAATTTTATCAATGAAGATATTATTATTGGGAAGCGGAGGTAGAGAACATGCCTTCGCATGGAAAATAGTGAATAGCCAAAAATGTTCTAAGCTTTATGTAGCTCCAGGCAATGCCGGCACATCCCAAATTGCTGAAAATGTCAACCTTTCTGTTATTGATTTTGAAGGAATTGCATCATTTGTGCAGACCAATAATATTGACATGGTTGTCGTCGGACCTGAAGAACCTCTGGTAAAGGGTATTGTTGATTATTTCCAGAATGATCATGAACTCAAAAATATCCCGGTAATTGGTCCCAGTAAGAAAGGCGCACAACTTGAAGGTTCTAAGGACTTTTCCAAAAAATTTATGGAAAGGCATGCTATCCCTACAGCAGCCTCCAGAACATTCACCAAAGATACCATTGAGGATGGATTGGCATATTTGAAAACACAAGATTTGCCAATCGTCCTAAAAGCCGATGGTTTGGCAGCAGGAAAAGGGGTTTTGATCTGTCTAAGTTTAGAAGAAGCTGAAACATCCCTGAAAGAAATGCTTTTAGAAAGTAAATTCGGAGCTGCTTCAGAGAAAGTTGTCATAGAACAATTTCTGGAAGGCATCGAGTTATCAGTTTTTGTTGCCACAGATGGCAAAAGCTATAAAATTCTTCCAGAAGCAAAAGATTACAAAAGGATCGGTGAAAAAGATACCGGTTTGAATACCGGAGGAATGGGTGCTGTGAGTCCTGTGCCTTTTGCTGATGAACAGTTTCTCCAGAAAGTAGAAAGAAGAATTGTAATCCCTACCATCAAAGGACTTGAAGAAGAAAACATCAGATATACCGGTTTTTTATTTATAGGTTTGATGAATGTCAATGGAGATCCCTATGTCATAGAATACAATGTTAGGATGGGAGACCCTGAAACCCAAGCGGTACTTCCAAGAATCAAAAGCGATTTTGTAGACCTTCTTCATGCCATGGGGACTTTCAATCTTGAAAATTATACTTTCAACCTGCATCAGTTCACAACAACGACGATCGTGATGGTTGCTGGTGGTTATCCTGGAGATTATGAAAAAGGTGATAAGATTGAAGGTCTAGATACCATTTTAGCAGATAACAAGTCTGTCATCTTTCACGCAGGAACAAAGCTTGGGCCTGGAGGAGAGATTGTCACAAACGGGGGACGGGTATTGGCAATAACCGGAATTGGAAATGATGTTGAAGAGGCATTGCGACACGGATATGAGACGGTATCCAAAATTTGTTGGAAAGACCTTTATTTTAGAAAAGATATTGGTCAGGATATTTTAAATTTATTAAAGTAAAATCAAATTCACGAGGAGGAATCCCTCCCTTTATATACAGATATGGCAGGATGTAGTAGCTGCTCTACCACCACAGGAACTAGTGGGGGTTGCCAGAATAATGGCACATGTGGTACGAGCGATTGTAATAAAATGAATGCTTTCGATTGGCTTTCCCATATGGGAATTCCAACCATCGATAAATTTGATATCGTTGAAGTAAAATTCAAGGGCGGTAGAAAAGAGTATTTCCGAAATGTGGACCATCTCCATTTGACTACTGGAGATCCGGTGGTAGTGGACGTGCCTAATGGCCACCATATAGGCTACGTCTCCCTACAAGGCGAACTTGTAAGGCTTCAAATGCAAAAAAGGAAAATCAAGAATGATGACAATATTCTTCGGATTTACAGAGTTGCTAATCAAAAAGACATCGAAAAGTGGGAAGAGGCCAAAAACAGGGAAATCCCTACACTATACCGCAGTAAGCAAATTATCGACGAGCTTAAACTGGAAATGAAACTCTCTGATATTGAATATCAGGCAGATAATTCCAAAGCTACTTTTTATTATTCCGCTGATGACAGGGTTGACTTTAGGGAATTAATTAAATTCTTGGCCTCAGAATTTAAAATCAGGGTTGAAATGCGTCAGATCAGTCTCAGACAGGAAGCTGGCCGACTTGGTGGAATAGGAATCTGTGGCCGTGAACTTTGCTGCTCCACCTGGATACATGATTTTAAAAGTGTCTCTACTTCCGCAGCGAGATACCAAAATCTATCCCTCAATCCTAGTAAACTTTCGGGTCAATGTGGCAGGCTTAAATGTTGCCTGAATTATGAACTGGACACCTATATGAATGCCCTTGAGGACATTCCCAACATAGACAAACCACTTCAAACTGAAACAGGACCTGCTAAGCTACAGAAAACAGATATTTTCAGGAAACTCATGTGGTTCAGCTACAATAATGAAAATAACTGGCACTCCATCACCTGTGAGCGGGTAAAGGAAATTCAATCCATGAATGAAAATGGCGTTATTCCTTTTGACCTTCATGTCAATAAGGCAAAAGAATTTGATGAAGAGGCCATGAAGTCTACCATGGAGCTGGAAAGACTTGACAAAAAATTCAGTACAAAAAAGAAAAAGAAGAAGAAAAAGAGACCTTCAACGGGAGCGGAGGCCTCAGACAATCAACCTACACAAGTTAGTCCTAAAGAAGACAATAGGGCAAAGAAAACAGAAAATACAGCCGGGCCTAAAAATCAGGAAAGGGCAAAAGCCAAGAGAAACAGACCGAGCAGAAGAAATCCTGAAGATAAAACAAGGCAAACTGATCAGCCTAATCCAGAAAGGTCCAATTTACCTAAAAGAGAAAACCAGTCACAACCTTCCCATCCGAAGGCTGAAAATGAAGGTAAACCAAAAAATAGGGGAAAAAGACGGTTTCCACCTAGAAATCGTGGAGACCAAAACAAAGGGGAATAAAATGAAACAGCTTTCAACATTTCTCTTCGTTATTATCTTGTTGTCAGTATTTAGCTGTGATGGCCAAAGGACTTTTGAAAAATATGAGGGTTTTGAAACACAATCTTGGCAAATTCAGGATACTGTTTCCTTTACCATGGATATCCCAGTACCCACAGGTCCTTCAATACTTGCAGTGAAATATAATGAGGAGTATGAATTTCGAAACTTATACCTAAGATATCTGACTTTGGATAGTTTGGGTAATGTGATAGAATCACAATTGGTTAATATCCCGCTTTTTGAAAATACAAGTGGTAAGCCTTTGGGGAAAGGTTTTGGTAGTACATTCACCAGATATGATACCCTTCCATTGACAAGCCATAAAGCTTATCATCGTATTCAATTTCTCCAATATATGAGGGTGGAAGATTTGAAAGGAGTAGAAGCAATTGGACTAAAAAGGGTCAAGAATTGACATCATTTATGTTCTTACCCATCCAATGTTGCCTACTGAAATAGAAAAGACATGGCCAACCTTTTTCTTTCAGCTGTAAAGCGTGATATGCGAAGGCCTCTTTGGCACCATTGGCCTTATAAAGACGCTGATCATCGGTCAATACAGCTTTGATGTATTGACCGTTTTCTTTAATAGCCAAATCCATCCATTGGGAATCTTGAAATTTCTCAAAGGTTAGAATCCCAGAATCTTGGGCCAGTAAATTTCTTAAAAACCAAGACCACTCATAACCGGGGGTCTTGTTTTCAACAATTTCCGGCTTAATTCCTTTAACCATATCCTCTACAAAGCTGATATAATCTTGAAGCATCTTAATGCCATCGTTTTGTAGTTGGTTAGGCTTGAAATCTCTCGAACTTAAACTCGTAATTAAGGTAATCTTTTTCCTTGCCCTCGTAATGGCAACATTGAGCCTATTGATCCCACCTTTTTTAGATAACATCCCAAAATTGGCAATCAATTTTCCCGATGAATTCCTTGCATACCCAATGGAAAAAATCACCCAATCAAACTCATCGCCCTGTACATTCTCTATATTTTTAACAGCAATATTCTTGAGGTTAATAAGCTCATCTTTTCCAATCAAATCTTGAATTAATTCCATTTGAAAATAATTGAAAGTAATCACCCCTATGGAATATTCAGGATTGATTTTTTGTATTTTTTTTATCTCAAATATTACCTCTTCCGCCTCTACCCTATTCATCTGCTTATCCCAAATTCCCTCAGTTTTGATCAGGGAAAAAGGATTCTCCTCAGAATTGACCAATTGAATATGAGGCAACATATTCAAACGGTTTTCATAAAAATGCTGATTCGAAAATTGAATCAAACCCAACTGCTCACTTCTATAATGACTTTGCAACCAGAATTTTTGAAAATATTTGGAAACCAAATCCAACAAAGAGTCAGTTTCTGTTTCTATACCTTCCTCCTCTCCTTCCAATCTGACCTGATAAATATCGAAGGGCTGTAATTGTTTGGAATCTCCAGCCACCACCACTTGTCTGCCTCTCAACATCGCTGGAAATCCACGCTCCACATAACATTGAGATGATTCATCAAAAATGACTAAATCAAAATCCTGCTTGAGTGGAAATAAAGCAGAGACTGTTTCAGGGGAGGCCAACCAGCAAGGAATCAATTTAAAAACCTCATTTCCAAATTCTTCCAAGAGCTTTTTCACACTCCAAAGCCTTCTTTTTTTGGACACCTGATGTGACAGTTCCCGATAAGTCAATAAATTACCTAACCGGTTAAATTCCAGATTTTTATAAGTATGCTCTCGAACCCTTAATTCAGATATATATTTGGACAACTCCCATTTCTCAACTACTGCTTCCATTAGTTCCTGCTGTAAACTCAAAGCTTTGGGTGTACTTATTTCTTTCAGAACAGGATACTTCGCTTCAATATGTTCTATCCATGATAATTTTAACCCTGCCAATAATTTAGCTTGGATTTCTTCAAAAGGACTTTCAGAATACTTTTCCAAAAGCTTTTCCATTAATGCCTTGTCTTCTAAAGACAATAGACTTCTAAGCCTGTCAAATGCCACTAACTCATCGAATACAAATGGAATTCCAGTAGAAATGGAGTCAATATCTTCTCCGACACTTTGAATAAACAAATGTTGTATCTGAATTTTTGACAAATACAGATTCCATTTGGGAAAGAGCAATTCAAACCTTTCAAGTTTTTGCTCAAAAAAATCAATTACTTCCAAAAGGTCTTTAGCGTCATTTATTTGACTCCTTAAAAAATCGCCTAGAATTTCCCAATCATGAAGCAATAACTTACCCTTTATCGCGTCCAAATGAACGGTTGAAAAATGGTTGAATTCAGAAAAAGTGAAAAATTTATCTGGTAAGTGCAGCCACTCCTTTCCTGAGAGTAAGGTATATTGATGATTCAGATTCAACCTGTTCTCAAGTCTTGTAATCAAAACTTCATTTCCGTAATCATCAGCGGGCAAACCATTTTTCTCTAATAATTGAAAAATCCTATCGAACTTCTTTTTCTTTAAAGCCCAAGTCAATTGATCCCACAAGCCTTTACTTCTTCCCTTGAAAGACAAAGCAAGAGAAAGGTATTCTTCCACTTCCTCATCTTGGACATTCCATTCCACTCCTTCTTCCGATAACAGTGATTTGACCATCTCCATCTTTTGCTCCAGCCACAACAAATCAAACTGTAAAGGATCAATATTTATAATTTGATCAAAAATTCCCCGGGTTTCCGCATGGCTGAGGTGATGCTTTAATTCAGAGAGCTTCTTTTTTTGATTAAATAGTATAAAAAAGTATGAAATATCACCACCTCTTCCTTTGTCAAAATGAAGTGAAATTTCCTCTTTAAATTCTAAAATCTCCCTTAATACTTCTTGGATACGTTTTTGCACCGAACTTCCAAAATCACTAAAATCAACGCGATGAAGCCAAAAGGAATCGGAATTCTGGAATTTTTTGTAATAGAATCCATATTCTTTTAAATCTCTAAGAAATTTGTCAATCTTTCCAAAAGGCATCTTTTTGTAATACTGAGTCATATCAAAAAAATCATCACTCAATTGGGAACTTAAATACAACTCCTTGATCGGTATTCCACATTCCTCAGTATTGAATAATGCTTTTTTATATTCATCAAAAAATTCAACATTCCCCTCAATTGTCCTTGAAATCTGGGAAAATTGCCTTTCCAATTGTATTGCATCAATCGTTCGGTTAAGATCCTGATATCCATCCAAAGATTTGATCTGTCCCTCTATCTTCCGATAAAGTTCCATCTTATCAGCTCTAAAATCATGTACCAATGCTAAAAAATTCCCAAATCCTATCTTTCCTAATCGTTTGAAAACTACATCAAGTGCAGCCCTTTTTGGGGACACGATTAATACTTTTTTACCTCTGGAAATGAAATCCAATGCCAAATTGCAGATCAACTGTGATTTCCCTGTTCCAGGAGGGCCTTCCACTACCACTGACTGACCCGACCTGACAGCCTTAATCACTTGTTCTTGAGAGGCATCTAGCGGAAAAGTCAGATAAAGCTGATCCTCTCTTGGGCCTGCTTGTATTTCTTCTTCTGGTGCAAAATGTCTAAAAAAAAGATTTTCGAGATCCTCATACCCTTCCTCTTGGATCAGCTGCTCATAATCTTGGATGAGAAAACTGGCCTTTTGGGAAAATTGGCCAAGAACGGCATAAGGACGTAATTCCAGTTTCCCTACCTGCAGTCTTCCCTCATCCACAGCCTTGGAAGAATCCGGGAAGCCCTTTATCTTGCTTTCATATAATTCTGTAGTGAAATGAATAGCAAACTCTTGCTTTACATATTGGTAAAGATCATTCCTAAACCCAATAGCATCCTTTGAAAAGTCTTCTATTGGATTTTCATCAAGTTGATTGGAGTTCTTTTGGCCGTATGCATTACTGTAAGCCAATAAAAAGGCTTTATTCAGAAATGGTTGATCTCCCACCCGCTTAACGAGTACCCATTGGTCTTTTTCCTTTATCAAATCTACAGGAAAGAAAACAAGAGGACATCTGACAACTTGACCATTGATCAATTTACCTTCCACATAAGGCCATGCGACATATAAACTTTTCTCCCCGGTTTCACTTTCAGTACTTTGTACCAGATTTTGGAGTCTTTTTATCCGTTGAGAATAAACATTGACCTGTTCATCTCTTGTATCTGACAAAGGAATCAGGGGCACACTCCTTTTCCTGCTCAACAGGTTTTCAATATAATCGAAAGCAGGGTGGTGGTTTAAAAAATGGAGATCATTCAGATCAATCATTTGGGAAGGTATCAATCTGGAAAGATATAATGACCTATTCCTGCTGGACAAGTCCACCAACCTGTTGAGATAAACCTGAAAAATCTCCTTGAGCATAAACTTTATTTAAATGGCGAGTCTTTTTCCTTGGCCATATGATTGTATACGATCCCATCCATTATACCAGGGATCCATTTATTTAAAAATACGGCTAATTTTCCCTGGCCAGTCAAAACCAAATCTCTTTTTCTTTTCAAGGTAGCATTAAGCATCTCTTGTGCCACTTCTTCCGCGCTCATCATTTTACCTTCTTCCCTAGGTGATTCCCCCTGCATGCTGCCATCGGCTGTCAGGGCATTGTTACGGATATTAGATGCTGTAAACCCAGGGCTAGCAACAAGTACATGAACACCTCTTTTCATTACTTCAGTTCGAAGTGATTCAAAGAATCCATTCATGGCAAATTTACTGGCAGTATATGCAGTCCTAGCTGGAGTCCCGCGATAACCATTAATAGAGGAAACCCCAATAATCGAGCCTTTATTTTTTAAAATCTCTGGCAGACAATATTTAGTGGCATAAACTGTGCCCCAAAAGTTGGTATCCATAACTTTATGGAAAACTTCAAGGTCTAGATCTTCAAAAAGTGCTCTCATGGAAATCCCTGCATTATTGATCAGAATATCAATACGACCAAAATGTGAAATCGCTTCGTTAGCAATTTTCTTATTGTCCTCTTCAGATGCGGCATCTGCCAAAACTCCATATGCGTCAATTCCTTCCTGCTGCAGCTTCTGAAGTGTATTGTCCAATTTAACCTGAGATCTCCCGGTCACAACTATTTTAGCACCAGCCTTTCCATAAATAAAGGCACAGGCTTCACCGATCCCTGAGGTGGCACCTGTAACAATTACAACTCTATCTTTTAATTTCATTAATCTACGATTTAAGGCTAAAGATAAAAAATCAATTCACAGGCCACATCTAATTTAGTAATCTTTACTATTTCGGGACGCATTTTTTAAATACCCCTCCTTTTTTCCTTAATTTTGCCGCCATGTCAAGAAAGATGAAAAACAAGGTTGTCACTAACCTGAAAATAGAAAGAATAGCAGCAGAGGGAAAATGCGTAGGACATCATGATGGGAAAGTTGTATTTGTTCAAAATGTAGCACCTGGCGATGTTGTAGATGTGAGGATTACCAAGGGCAAAAGCTCATTCATGGAAGGGGAAGCAATCAAATTCCATGAATTTTCTTCTGATAGAATCGAACCTTTTTGTTCACATTTTGGCACTTGTGGTGGATGTAAATGGCAGCACATCAATTACGACCTTCAAAAAACTTATAAAAGACAACAAGTAGTAGACCAGTTTACAAGAATTGGAAAAATGGACATTCCAGAAGTCTTACCTATCCTAGGTTCATCCCAGACACAATATTACCGAAATAAGCTAGACTTTACATTTTCAAACAACCGTTGGCTGACCAGAGAAGAAATCAACTCTGGTGAAAGCTTTGAAAGGAATGCTTTAGGATTTCATATCCCTAAAATGTTTGACAAAATTGTTGACATCGATCATTGCTACCTGCAAGGAAATATATCAAATGAGGTAAGAAATCAGCTAAGGGTATTTGCCCTGTCTGAAGGTTTGAGTTTCTATGATATCAGGAATCAAGTAGGTCTACTCAGAAACCTCATCATCAGAACAACAAGTACAGGAGAATCGATGGTAATTGTCCAATTCGGGGAAGATAATAAAGAGGGTATCGAAAAAGTAATGTCATTTTTGCATGAGCAATTTCCTATTATTACCTCTTTACTCTATATCATCAATTTGAAAAAGAATGAAACGTTCCATGATTTAGAAGTTCTTACGTATGCTGGCAAGGCTTATATCGAGGAAGAGATGGAAGGTCTAAAATTCAGGATTGGACCAAAATCATTCTACCAAACAAACTCTGATCAGGCGTATGAACTCTATAAAGTAGCAAGGGAATTTGCGGACCTTCAAGGAGATGAAGTAGTGTACGACTTGTATACAGGCACAGGCACGATTGCCAACTTTGTCGCAAAAAAGGCTAAACAAGTGATCGGAATAGAATATGTTGAAGCAGCCATTGAAGACGCCAAACTCAATTCACAGGTAAATGACATAAAGAACACCCTTTTCTATGCAGGAGACATGAAAGATATGCTGAATGATGAGTTTTTATCGAAACATGATCGACCTGATGTGATCATCACCGATCCTCCAAGGGCAGGGATGCATGAAGATGTGGTCAATATGCTCTTGAAGCTTGAAGCCACAAAAATTGTCTATGTAAGTTGCAACCCTGCTACTCAGGCAAGGGATATTGCAATACTCGCAGAAAAATATCAAGTAGATAAAATTCAGCCTGTGGATATGTTTCCTCAGACATACCATGTTGAAAATGTTGTACTTCTAACTTTGAAATCATGATCTCAGATTTTAATGATCCAGAATTAAGCGGAAAATACCTGGGTACTATCACCAAGGACTTCATAAAAGTTTCCGATATCCTAAAAGAGGCATCCTATCAGGTGAGAAGTAGAAAATTCTCCGAGTATCCAATCTTTCCAATTTCAAAGGAAGAACAGCCATTAGGGCAGCTTTTTTTGGGAAAGACTGAAAAAAAACTGGACTGGAATTATTATATCACCTATATCGATGAATTTATTCAGCGTAAATTGGTTGCTGAAGAACTTTTGGAGGATTTCAAAATGGCGTACAAAGATCCGGATGAATTTTGCTGTTTATTTGTAATGGACAAGGATTTTACAAGCTTCGTGTATATCCCTTATCCTGAGGACTGACATTTCAATTATGTTCAATATTTAGTTTGATGGATAGTTTACAGTTTTTGTAAACTATCCACTTCTAAGATCATTTTCATTTTTTTGATGGTAGTATCCCCTATCCCGTGCAACTCGTTCAAATCAGTCTCTGAAGCAGTGAAGATTTTTTTCAAACTGCCATAATGATTGATCAAAACCGCTGCCCGGTCAGCCCCTATTCCAGGAAAACCTTGCAGAATATGGACTTGATGCTTGAATAAACTGTTTGTTTTGTTGAATCTAGGCTTAATCCTAGGTACATACCTCAAGTCACTCAACTTATCTTTTGTAAGCTGTTTGTAACACTGAAGCATGATACTCAAAGTTTCCTCTTCATTTTTAGATGTCAGAATAGGCAATTTGAAGGCTAAAGAAATAGACACCATAATAGCTTGAAGAGTTTCCTTTTTAAATCCTGTTTTTTTAAAGTCTTTTGTCTTACCTTCTAAAATCATGCAAGATTTAATTTTTGAATTGACCAGTCTGGAAACCTGTTTAAATAACCTTCCATCTTTAATGGAAGAACAGAAATCTGGGATTGTTTTTCTCTCAACCAAAAGTTCATTATCTAACTGATAATCCCCTTCATTCAACTTTTCTTCAAATACCAAAATATTCTTCTTTTCTCTTAAAAGACGCTTCATTACCGGTGGCTCTCTAAAGTCCACAACAATCTGAAGTGGATAAAATTTTGAACACTTGATCAGATCTGACATTTTCTAAAAAATTTTAATTGAAAAATATATCGAAAACCAAAGCTTTTAATTGAAGAGAGATAGGAGAATGGGAATTATATCTCCCATCTCTCTCCAAAAAAACTTAGAAATGTTTCCAGCCCTGGGCTTTCAGCTGTGCTGCAGTACCACTTTTCGTTACTAAATACTTACCGTCTTCTTCTTTTGTTACATGTCCGATAAAATGTATATCTGGATGCTTTTCTAACTTGAGAAAATCTTTTTGATCTATCGTAAATAATAACTCATAATCCTCACCACCATTCAGTACACATGTAATTGGGTCCAAGCCAAGTTCTACTGCTGTATCATAAGTTTGCTTATCAATCGGAAGTTTATCTTCATAAATAGTCACGCCAACTTTAGATGCTTTACAGATATGAAATAATTCTGAAGCCAATCCATCCGAAATATCCATCATACTGGTAGGTATAACTTCAAGCTCTCTAAGTTCGTGGATAATATCCATCCTGGCTTCAGGCCGTAGTTGTCGGGCTGTGACGATTTGATATTTTTCCAGTTCAGGCTTCATATCAGGGTTAGACATAAAAACTTGCTTTTCTCTTTCCAATATCTGAAGACCTACTAATGCACCTCCTAAATCTCCTGTCACACAGATAATATCATTCTCCTTAGCTCCAGATCTATATGCTATCTGCTCTTTCTTGGCCTCTCCTATGGCAGTAACTGAGATTACGAGCCCAGACCGGGATGCCGTAGTATCTCCACCTACAACATCCACTCCATAATGATCCGCTGCTGCATTTATACCTGAATACAAAGCATCAACTGCCTCTACGGAGAATCTATTGGATAATGCAATACTTACTGTAATCTGTTTTGGGATAGCATTCATAGCTGCCACATCAGATATATTGACGGCAACTGCCTTGAATCCTACATGAGTTAAAGGTGCGTATGAAAGATCAAAATGCACTCCCTCCAGCAATAAATCAGTGGTCACCACTTTTACATGATCACCTGATTCTATCACCGCAGCATCATCTCCTATTCCTTTGAGGGTAGAAGTATGCCTGATTTTTATTTTTTCATTCAGATGATCAATGAGACCAAATTCACCTATTTCACTTATTTCTGTTCTTTTTTCTGACATAACCTTAATTTCTTTTTCATAATTAAAAATGCAAAGATACTGCGAATTCCCAATTGCGTCATACCCTGCGAATTTATCGAATGAAAGCGATTGGCATTGAGCCTAGGCGCAATCAATAAATCATGCTTATCTCCTATCATGAACTCCCTTACAAAATCCCAATGAAAACCCAAAACGTAAAAGCCCAAATGATTCCTTACTTGCTTGAGATATATTTACCCCGGCAAGCAAAAGAATTGGTTTGAAAATTTAAGTCTAAAATTCGCAGGAATTATCCAATAATTCATGGCTAAACCATATGAGTAATTAGAGGTACCTGTTGGAAATGAAGGTGTTACCCTAAATTGATTATTAGAATAAATCAAACCTGTCTCAATTTCCCAATTGTCTGAGAAAGGTTTGAGATAGATAAACCCAATATCAAAAAAATTCCTTCCTTTATAACTCGGAGCCCCATCTGCATAACTTGAAATATAATAGGGTTTGCCATATGAGAACTGGAAGCCAAATTTACTGGGATTCTTACTCTGGGGCCAAGTTTTATAAGCGTATAAATTCAATAGCAGGTATACTAAAAAGAAATTCTTTTTCATAAAACACTCTTTTAAATCTGATTCTTTAAAAATTTTAAGTTCGTTAAATTATCTGAATTCAACATTTGTATGACTTTAATTAACTTATATTAATAATAAGATTTTTGAATTTGAAGGAGAGAATAAAGAACTTTGAATTTCAAATATTTTTTTTCGAGAATATTTCAAAAAAGAATCAATATTGGCAGATTTTTTGATATAATTTAATACAACTGAAAATCAAATAAATAGGATATATTTTTGTTTTTTATTTAGGTAAAAAGCACTAACATTGGTAGCTTTTATAATAAAAAACTAATTTTATTTAAGTTGATAATTGCCTAACCAAATTGATATCCGCCATAACCAATTTATAAATAATTTCCAGTAAAAAGCTTTTGCCTTTGAAAAAGGTTTGTTAAAAATTGATAAAAAATTAAATCACCCAATATTTCTTATGAAAAATTTGATTGCATTAATTCTCTTATTTATCCTGAATGGATTTAATCCTTTATTAAACATTGAAAAAAATTATAACTCATCAAATAAAACTTATCAACCTGGAGTTTGGGAAAGCTATTTATCCAACTCTCCTTATAATTCAATTTTTAATTTAACGGCCAACAATCAAGTTGGGGATTTAATTTGGAGAGCTACATTTGAGTCCGGTGATAAAAGTGAATGGTGTATAAATCAATCTGGATGCGGGGAATACAATATGAATGAATCTATGGTTAAAAGTGAAGTCACAAAAGAAAGAGCTAAAAACAGTTCTTATTCAATGAAAATGACAATCAATACGAGTAATGGTTACGCATCGACACAACATTGGAGATTTAGAGAACCAAATACACATAAAGATTTGATATATACGATATGGTTTTATGTACCTCAAAAATTTGATTATAAACTCGAAGGTTGGAGCAATATTATTCAATGGAAAGTTGAACACAATAACATTCCAGCTACGAATACTCCAAAAAGTCATCCATTATTCGTAATGGGTTACGGGGTTAGGGGTAGAAATGGTTCAGGCGGCAATAACTATTTAACTTTAGCAAGACTTAACAGATGGTTTGATGGTTACAGCTCACCAACGACAAGTTATCAACCATTAACCAACTTAGACATCCCTATAAATCAATGGTTTAAAGTTACTGTACGCTATGTTCACGGAACAAACAATAATGGCAGAGTAATGCTTTGGCAAAGTGATGAAAGTGGAAAAGATGTTCTATTATACGATATTAAAAATGTCACAACTTATCCTTTAAAAAATAGCGATGGTCAAAGCACAAAGTGGTTAGCTTGGTCTGTAAATTTATATGGGGACCAATTTGTACCCTCAACATTATCCCATTTTATTGATGATGTTTCATTTCATTTACCAGCAAATGAAATTGATGCCACCCCTACCAAAAACTCGATTTTATTAGAGTCTTCTCCGCCAGAGGGAGGGAAAGTTCGAGTTTCAACAGGAGGTGGACTATAAAATAATTTTAAAACTTTTAGAATAATTACTATAAAAAAATTTAACGGGTTTTTTTAATTTCAGGATATAAGCGGTTTAAGTAATAAAAAATATTCATTACTTAAACCGCTTGCCCTTCAATCATAAAAAAAATCAATTGTATAATTGTTTATTATAACCTTTTTTTTAATTTCATTTCAAAAAATAAATAAAACCTAAAACATTTAAACCTTTTGACCATCATAGTACTTGATCGTTTCAACGGTATTTTCAATATTTTGCCTTGAAGATGCGCCAAAAAGAATAGATTCTACATTTGGTAGATTGCTGACGTATTCTAGCGCCTCTTTAGGTGGAATAGCTCCACCTCCAAGTACTTGCATTGCGATTACCCTCGCTCTACCTTGCTTCAAAACATCTTCATATAGTTCTTTCCCTCCAGACATTCTGAAATTTACCTTATTAATAGAAGCACAGATGATTGGGTTTTTGATTCCCCCTTCTTCTAAAACAGTCAAGAGTTTAGGCAAATTCATGGTAATAAAGCCCGCTTCAGCATTGTATTTTTTTTCAATGTATTTGGCATAGGCAATCAATAAATCTTTCATGCCCAATCCCAACAATAAATCTGTAATTACATTTTGAAGGAAGATAACAGGTGTGTTGATCCCCTTAAACATTTTCATCTCCGCATCTATCAATAATTCCATGATAGATATGAAATCCTTGGAAATAAAAGCCATTCCACCCTTAAAAATAGATCCAAAGAAATTACCTGGAACATATTCTTTAAGTGTACCTACAATTCCTAGTTCCGTCACCGCATTGGCATACTTATGCGCATAAGGCATGCATGGATAGATTTTAAAATCTTTATACTTATCAGGATTGTCTCTGATAATATCACAAATATTGGCAATCCTGTCATGTGTGGTACACATAAAGGTGTTGATACCTGCCGCTCTAGCATCATCTAACACTTTTATAATTGCGGCATCATCTTTAAACTTAATGGCTTGAGCTCTGGACTTTTCATCCGATATATGGTTTACGGCAAAAAACTGGTTATCGCCAAATAATATCCTTTCCATTTATTTTGAACTGTTTTTAATGATAGAAATTGACAAATCTGTTTTCCAAGCACTTTCAAATGTATTGATGGTATTTGGAACCATTCCTTTGACAGCTTTAACGAAATAATCTATCTGCGAAGAATACTCTTCACCCCTTAGATAAAAGTTAACTTCTTCTGTCAAATCCGTAACATATTTGACATTCCAACCCTTTGAATACCCATTTGGAAAATCATTGGTCTTGAAATAAACTTTTAATTCGTTGGCATCAGAAACAATTTTCCCTTTGCTTCCCATTATTGTAACTGAAGTTGACATTTTCCTATAGGTTTCATCACTCCAGTTGACTGAAATCACACCCGTTGTACCTGACTCTATACCAACCAACGCATATACCGCATCATCAACTTGCTTAGAATAAATTGATTTCAACATAGCCCCCTTACAGGAATTAATAGGTGAAAGAATATCATTGATCAAATCAATGACATGTGAAGCATAATCCATCAGGCAACCTCCACCTTCATTTGGATCTGAACGCCAAGTTTCACTCTTTTTCTTAACCACTACTGGCCCATAAGCTTCCCCTGTGAAATGCTGAATCTCACCTAAAAAACCACCATCAACAATTCTCTTAACTTCCTGGAAAGTTCCAACGAATTTGTTATGATAACCTACCTGGTTGACTAATTTTCTCTTCTGAGCCAATAAATACAACTCATTGCTCTCTATAGGATTCAAACAAAAAGGTTTCTCTGAAAACACATGAATATCTCTTTCCAATAGATCCTTAACCATTTTGTAATGAAACTTTGTAGGCACGGCCACAAAAACCGCATCAGGCTTGGTGTTTTCCACCATTTTTATATAATCACCAAAAGAATTGAAACCACTGTATTTCTCTAACACGTCTGAAACAATTTTGGAAGTATCACAAACCCCCACAACTTCTACTTCCGGATGTGCACCTAAAATTGAAAGGTGGGATATACCCATCTTCCCCGCTCCGATTAACGCTACTTTTAACATTTTTTTTTACTAGAATTGATTAAAAACAATACCGAGACTTTATTCAATTTGAAACATTTTCAAACAACAGAAAAACAATTTGCTTATCCGTTAAATTATGATTCAAATTACGTTATTTCCTATTCAAAAAACAAGTTTTTATATTCAAAATATATTTTAAATAAATATTAACAGGTTATGGAAATACCTAAAATCAACTGATTTTGAAATTTTAGCTATATACCGACTACGTTTTCCACAAAAGACCTCTTATAGAATATTCTGATTTAAAAATATTATCAATCAAACCTTTATGTTCTCAAGAGAACAGGGCTTTTCCAAAAAAATCAATAATAAAAAAAAGCACCTTCTATAAACACTTCATAAATGTGACCTTTCTATATACATTTATTCAATTCTTAACAATCAATTTATTATCGATTCTTCATCAATTTGTAAAGGAAACTAACTCTTTTATGAAAAAACTTTAAGCAAAATATGCTTCATTCAAAATTTGATTGGGGGGCTAATTTCCTGACATTGATAATAAGTATTAAAAGAAAAAACGAACACTCCCAAAAGACAGTGCTTTCTAATTGTTCACTAGGCATCAATAGGTTTTTCCTGACATAATTCAACCAAAACCCCATTGGTCGTTTTAGGATGAAGAAAAACAACCAACTTATTATCAGCGCCTTCTTTAGGGATTTCATTTAAGATTTCAAAACCTTGTGCTTTAAGTCTTTTCATTTCTGATTCAAGATCTTCCACATCAAATGCGATGTGATGAATGCCTTCTGATTTTTTTGATATAAACTTTGCTATAGGACTTTCTTCCTTAGTAGCTTCTAACAACTCAATTTTGGTCTCCCCAATTTGAAAAAATGAAGTTTTCACACCTTCTCCTTCTACCATTTCTTCTTTATATCGTTCACTTCCCAATAACCTTTTAAAAAGTTCATTTGACTTTTCGAGGTCTTTTACCGCAATACCCAAATGTTCTATTTTTCTCATTTTATTATTTTTTTATCTTTGTTAATGAATTATTTCAAATGTAAGCATGTTTGAATGATGCTTGATTGAATTATTTAAAAAAAATAAGATATGATCGTCGTAACTGAAAAGGCTAAAAATAGAATTCTCGAATTGAGAAAAGAAGAAGGTCGCAATGAAAATGAAAATATAAGGGTTTCTGTTAAAGGGGGAGGCTGCTCTGGTTTAATGTACGACCTTGGTTTTGACGGACAAGTAGTGGAAACTGACCATGTGTTTGAAGACAAAGGAATAAAAATTATTGTGGACAGAAAAAGTCTATTATACCTCGCAGGTACAACTCTGGAATTTACAGATGGATTAAATGGAAAAGGTTTTCAGTTTGTCAATCCAAACGCTTCAAGAACCTGTGGTTGCGGTGAAAGTTTTTCCGTTTAACATGTGACATTAAAATAAACCTAGCCGACTGTTCAAGCCGGCTTTTTTTATGCTAAACTATAAATACTTAAAGCCATTACTTACCTTTGTTTCAGAGTAATCAAACCCAAAAATGACAGATAATATCAAAAAAATCCAACTAAATGACCTACATGTGGCTTTAGGTGGTAAAATGGTCCCTTTTGCTGGCTACAATATGCCAGTGAGATATTCTTCCGATATAGAAGAGCACAAAACAGTTCGTGAAGGCGTTGGTGTCTTTGATGTTTCTCATATGGGAGAATTTATGGTAACTGGTCCAAAGGCACTGGAGTTAATACAAAAAGTTACTTCAAATGATGCTAGTAAGTTAACTAATGGTCAAGCTCAATATTCCTGTTTTCCCAATGAAACAGGTGGAATAGTAGATGACCTAATTGTCTACAAGTTTGAAGATGAAAAATACATGCTCGTCGTAAATGCTTCTAACATTGATAAAGATTGGGCGTGGATTAATCAGCATAATACTATGGGAGCAGAACTGGAAAATATATCAGACTCTATTTCCCTATTTGCAGTTCAAGGTCCAAAAGCTATTGATGCTATGCAATCTTTGACTCCTATTAATCTTTCTGATGTGAAATTCTACCACTTCACAGTAGGAGAATTTGCTGGTGTAAAAGATGTGATCATTTCAGGAACAGGTTACACTGGTGCTGGCGGTTTTGAAATTTATGTCAAAAACGAAGATGCTGAAGAGGTCTGGAAAGCAATCTTTGAAGCTGGTAAAGACTTTGATATCAAACCAATAGGATTGGGAGCAAGAGATACTTTAAGACTTGAAATGGGTTACTGCCTTTATGGCAATGATATTAATGATGAAACTTCACCTTTAGAAGCGGGTTTGGGCTGGATAACTAAATTCACAAAAGAATTCATTAACAGCGAAAATCTAAAAAAACAAAAAGAATCAGGGGTTGACAAAAAATTGGTTGGCTTTATTCTTCAGGAAAGAGGAATTCCTAGAGCTCACTACCCAATTGTAAATAATACTGGTGAAGTCATTGGAGAAGTAACATCAGGAACACAGTCTCCTTCTATGGGAGTAGGCATAGGCTTAGGCTACGTTAAATCAGAGTATGGTGCTCCAGGAACTGAAATTGCTATTTCAATAAGGAATAAAAACCTTGCTGCAAAAATTGAAAAATTACCCCTATACAAGAAATAATTTTACAAAAATTGAAAACAAAAAAAGCCGCATACGCGGCTTTTTTTAATCATTTCCTATCAATTCAATAGGCATTCCCATTATTGAAAATTAAACTGTGAAAAGTCAGGAAAATAATTTTTATATCCAAAGCTAAACTCCACTTTTCAATATAAAATAAATCATATTTTAACCGTGCCCGCATTTCAAATGTACTTCTAATCTCACCTCTGAAGCCCTTTGCCTGTGCCAAACCAGTAATTCCAGGTTTAACCAAATGCCTCATCATGTAATTTTCGTATTTTTTAGAGCACTCTGTGTTCATTTCAGTTGCATGAGGACGAGGACCAACTATTGACATATCCCCAATCAGAACATTAATTACTTGAGGTAATTCGTCCAAGCTTGTTTTCCTCAAAAAAGTTCCAATTCTTGTGATTCTTGTATCATTTTTACTTGCCTGTTTGAAACTGTCCTCAGGGTTGTATGTCATGGTCCTAAATTTAAAACAGAAGAATGGATCATTATATTGACCTCCTCTTAACTGTTTGTAAACAACAGGGCCTTTCGAGTCTAATCGAATCATAATCGCAATAATAGGAAATAACCAAGATCCGATAAGAATCAAAAAAATACTTGAAATCAAAACATCTATTATTCTCTTGACAAATACCTGTGTACCATCCAACAAATTGGATGAATACCTATTCATTATAAAATCTGGATTTGTTACCAGGGCTTTGGTTCCAGAAGGGTTAGAAATGAGAGTTTCCATAACACCAATTAATTTTAAAATACTGATAATCAAATACTAATGACTAGAGCTTCACTATACTTTCATACTTCCTTGTTGTAAAATTATAAACAAAATTATGATTTCAAAAATTAATTACATTTTTTTTTGTTTGAAATGCATTTAATTGAATTTTAAATTCACAACCTTAATTGCTTTTCTTCTTTTAAGAAAGCAAAATCATGCACTTGGACTCAAAACAGGCTTTAATGTTGGGTCATTTAGATAAGACTTCTCAAGCACATCAAAATGGGCTGGAAGCACCTTTAGCCTACATGTATTTTGAAGCAGGTCTTCTTCTAGGTCGATTTCTGGAATTGCTTCATTAAGGAGTTCATTTATAAAGCTCCCACTTTTCTTGAAATAAGCCCTTTTTACCCTGAAGTAAAATTCAGGTTGATACTTTTTCAATTCTTTAAGGAAAACTTTCGCTTGAAAACAATAAATACCGCTATGGATCAAAAGACTACCTGGATCCAGCAAATAGTTAGAAAATTCAAAATTAATCTGTTTACTAAACCTGACGGACTCTCTGTCATGAATGACATATCCAAATCCTGTATCATAGGAAGATTGATAAAGTCCAATAACCACAATTTTACCGCTTTCCGCCATTGAAATGGCTTCTTTTACAGATTCCTGATAGGAAATACTAGGCTTGACCATTAAGTCCGACGGATTAATTACCAAAATATCATCCGGATCAGATGCAAAAGCAGCAAATGCGAGGTCAGCAGCATTTTTTCTATCCCTTGCCTCTATGATTTCGTTGTATTTTAAAACACCCAGATTTGAAAAAGCTTTCCTTGATAATCTAAAGTTATCAACCCTTCCAATTACCATTGGAATATCAGTAAACTTTCTGTTTCTCTCAAAAGTCAGCTCAAATAGTGATCTTCCATTAAAAACTGGAAGATATTGTTTCGAGACAGCATGATTTTCTTTTCCGGTCTGAACTTCCTGACCAATTCCCGAAAGAATAACATTTAGAACACGCATAACTTAAATAAATATATTTTGAAAAAAAGATAAGAAAGTGTTTGACAAAGTGGTTGAGGAATGATTTCATCAAAATAGACCGTCAATTGTCTAACATATTTTCATATCTGTAGTAAAGATAAATGTTCTTTTTTTTAAAAACAAATTTTTGTATTTAAATTACATTTTTTTTAATTCATAATATAGTGTATAATTTTTCAGGGTAGTAAAAATTGGTGTAAAGCGGAGCAAACTTGATTTTAAAACTGTATTAAAACACCTTGTATTCTACTTCCCATCATGATAACCTGGTAAATAACCTGTTCAAACCTTACATTTTTTAAAATTGTCAGTTAAAGGCAGAATCAATTTTGTGATTTGTTTTTATCCATATCTTTGAATCAAAATATTGAAAGGAGATGAAAAAACTTGAAATCTGTTTAAGCCCTGAACTAGTTCATTTATATGATTTCAATAATAAAAATATTGTTATAGTAGATATATTTAGGGCTTCTTCAACTATGATTGTAGCATTGGCAAATGGGGTAACATCAATTACTCCATTTAAGAATTTGGGAGAATGTAGGGAAATGTCTAAAAAGGGATATATCATAGCAGGAGAAAGAAATGGTTTGACTGCAGAAGGATTTGAACTTGGAAACTCTCCATTGGCCTTTCTTGAAAAAAAATATGCAACCAAAAAAATCGCTATGACTACTACAAATGGGACTGTCGCAATTCAACTCGCAAAAGGTAAAGCAAAAAATATTTTATTAGGAGCTTTTCCAAATTTAAAAGCGACTGCTGATTTTTTGTCTGCAATGTCAGAAGACGTAATTATTTTATGTGCAGGCTGGAAAGGTAAATTCAATCTAGAAGACTCACTCTATGCTGGTGCGCTAACAAAGGAGTTAAAAGGTAACTTTAAGATTGAATGTGATACCGCAATTGCTTTGGAAAGTCTTTATGACACACATTCAAAAGATATCAAAGGATTTCTTTCCCAGGCTTCACATACAAAGAGACTACAGAACCAGAACATTGAAGCTGATATCGACTTTTGCTTATCCCTCAATATTTATGATTTAGTAGGCATATTGAGAGAAAATGAATTTTTTGGAGAAAAAAATTAACTTTCAGGAGAGTCACCAAATTTTATTTTATTAACAACTTCTCTTCACCCCGATTCCAATCAAATTTATTTATCTTTGCTTCGTAGCTCAAAACATACCTTTCAAAAGCAAAATATCTAATCATGACAGAGGTCAAACTCTTCTCCGGCACATATAGCCATGCCCTAGCAGAAAAAATCGCAAAACATTATGGGAAACGTCTTGGTGATCTGACTATTTCAAAGTTCAGTGATGGAGAAATGTCCCCAAGTTTTAATGAATCTGTTCGGGGTTGCACTGTATTTCTCATACAATCTACGATGCCTTCTGCGGATAATCTATTGGAATTATGTCTAATGATTGATGCAGCAAAAAGAGCAAGTGCCTACAAAGTATGCGCAGTGATTCCATATTATGGTTACGCAAGACAGGACAGGAAAGATCGTCCCCGTGTATCTATAGCTGCAAAGCTTATAGCCAATATGTTAACTTCAGCCGGTGCTGATAGAATCATGACCTGCGATCTACATGCCGGCCAGATACAAGGCTTTTTCGACATTCCACTTGATCACTTAAATGGTTCTGCAATTTTTGTTCCTTATTTGGAAAGACTTTCTACTGAAAATTTAATTTTCGCAGCCCCAGACGTGGGCGGAGTTGCAAGAGCAAGATCTTACGCAAAACACTTTGAAGTAGACATGGTAGTTTGTGACAAGCACAGAAAACGAGCTAACGAAGTAGCCTCTATGCAGGTGATCGGTGATGTTGAAGGAAAAGATGTTGTATTGGTAGACGATCTAGTAGATACTGCAGGAACCTTGTGCAAAGCTGCCCAGATCATCATGGACAAAGGGGCTCTTTCTGTAAGGGCAATTGCCACACACGGAGTCTTATCTGGGAATGCCTATGACAATATTGAAAATTCCGTCTTAAAGGAATTAGTGATTACGGATACTATCCCACTTAAACATACTTCTTCAAAAATCAAAGTGCTTTCTGTAGCAGATTTATTTTCGAAAGCTATTCATGCTGTGACTGGTAATACATCGATCAGTTCATTGTTTATATAAAATATTATTTTTAAAACAAGGCTGTCTCAAAATTAGAAACGGCCTTCTTTTTTTGAATTGATCAAAAAACTTTTTAGAGTCAATCAAATAAGATTTAGGCTTTTCTGCCATTTTTTTGACAGATTTTTCTCTGGAATCATAAAAAAATTTCAGCCTACTTAAAATATACAGGATTAATTTAAATTAATTTAGATTAATTCTTTTATTTTCTAAACTTTAGTTTAGTCGTTAAAATCTTATATTCTTTCACCAATTATAAATGATAATTTCTCTCGCAATATCTTGACACTTTATTTCGATATCCCAACTCTTTGATAATTAAGGTGATAAATTGTATAAGATGTATGAATGTTATTTCTCTGCTAACAAACAAAGCACCTTACTTAATGATATTGTATTTGTTTACTTCAATGATAAATTGTTTTTACATTTTTAAAAAAGTATTTTAAATGCATTTTTTTGTATTACAAATTATTTCATTATAATTGCATAATGGAATTTGAATTTTGCTGATACAGTCTAAAATCTAAATATTTCAACTTAATTAATACTATTTAATCAATTATTATAAGCACATCGAAACAAATGTGACTGACCGGGCGAAGCTGTACCAATACATGAATATTATTCATATATTTCAGTTTTGACAATTACACCTAAACCATGAAGAAACTCTTTACCCTTACGCTTTTATCCCTTACCCTTTTTTCCTGTGCCAAAAGGAACCTCGTCTACTTCAGCGACATCGAAACCTATGAGGACTACTCCGTGCCGGTCGGACAGTTTACCGAACCCAGGATCCAGCCCGATGACCTGCTCAGCATCACGGTCACCAGTCTCAACCCCGAATCAAACATGCTCTTCAACGTAGGCGTACTCATGCCTTCCGGCGACAGGGCCAATACCGTCGTCTCAAGCCCGGTCAACGAAAACTATCTCGTCGACAAGGACGGCTTCATCAACTATCCCGTTATCGGTAAAATCTCCCTCAACAGGCTCACCAAACAGGAAGCCGTAGACAAAATGGCCGGCCTCGTCAGTGAATACGTCAAAGATCCTATCGTCAACATCAGGTTCACCAATTTCAAGGTCACCGTCATCGGTGAAGTGCAGAAGCCTGCTTCTTTTGTCATCCCGACCGAAAAAATCACCGTTCTCGAAGCACTCGGAATGGCAGGCGACATGACCGCCTACGGCAAAAGGGAAAACGTGATGGTCATCAGGGAAAAAGACGGAATGAGGACCGCCGCAAGACTGAACCTCAATGACAAAGCCGTTCTCGCCTCCCCTTATTACTACCTGCAGCAGAATGATGTGGTCTACGTAGAACCTTACAAAACAAAGGCTATACAGGCGGACACCAACCCAAGGACTTTTGCCATCATCTCCAGTGCCCTCAGTCTGGCAGTTGTCATTTTCGTCAACCTCAGATGGGCAATACAGTAAAACCGACAATAACAATTCCGATATCCCAATCTCAAAATGGACTTATCTGAAATAATCAAAGAACTGGAAGAAGAGGAAAACAGAAAAATGGGCAAAACCGGCCCCAATTACAAACTCCTGCTCTTCAAATACCTCTCCAAGTGGAAATGGTTTGCCGCAGGCATTGTGCTCTGCTTGGCTGTAGCCTTCCTCGTAGCACATTTTTCAACACCACAGTTCCAGATCAAAGCCACTCTCCTGCTCAAGGACAAGGAAAAAGGGGCCGACTTCAGCTCAAATGCCGTGGTCAACAACATGATGGGGTTTGCTCCCTCTTCATCCGTGGAAAACGAAGCCGAGGTCTTCAAAGCACAAAGCCTCATGATAAAGGCATGCCAGGAACTCCGGCTCAACAACAACTTCTATGTCCCAAGGGGGTGGATGAGGTGGAAGGAAATATACGGAAACGAAGTCCCGTTCAAGATCACCATACATGAAATCAACGAGTTCCAACCGGAAGTAGACCGCAACTATATCATACTGGAAGCGGCCGGGGACAACTCCTTTACCGTCGACGATCCACTTGCCGGAACCGGGACTTTTTCCTACGGAGAAAAAATAGCAAACTTCTTCGGAACCTATTCCGTCGAACCGAACCCGGATTACAACCCCATCTTCGAAAACCTCGAACAGCCCGTCAGGATCAGCTTCTTTGACCATGTGGCTATCGGAAGGGCACTCGCACAGGAACTCGATGTCAAAATCGTCAACAAGCTCGCTTCGGTCATCGAAATTTCTATCAACCAGCAGCATCCACTCAAAGGCAAGATACTCCTCGAAAAACTCATCGAGGTGTACAACATGGAAACCGAGGACGACAAGAACAGGACTGCCCTCAACACCATCGCCTTCATAGACGAACAGCTCGTCGACCTTACCGCCGAACTCGAGGAAATCGAAAAAAAAGAAGAACAGTTCAAGCTACGCAACAACATCACCGATGTCGGGTCTGAATCTCAGTTATTCCTGTCCAGCACTGCAGCAAACAGACAGCAGATCAGTGAGCTATCCGTGCAG
>NZ_JBHLWI010000070.1:0-1228 GCF_042432905.1 Fontibacter flavus
TGCGTGAAGAGTAAGTGAACAAGGGCGCACGGGGGATGCCTAGGCTCTCAGAGGCGAAGAAGGACGTGCCAAGCTGCGATAAGCCACGGGGACCCGCAAGGGGGGCAGATCCGTGGATTTCCGAATGGGGCAACCCACCACGCAAGTGGTATCCAGAAATGGGGGCAAACCTGCCGAACTGAAACATCTAAGTAAGCAGAGGAAGAGAAAACAACAGTGATTCCGTGAGTAGTGGCGAGCGAAAGCGGATTAGCCCAAACCGTACATGTTGCGGCATGTGCGGGGTAGTAGGACCTGCGTGAAACGATCATATGTGACCTGAAGAGTCTGGGAAGGCTTACCGTAGGGGGTGATAGTCCCGTAAGGGTAGCATGTGAGAGTTGGCGGGTATCCTGAGTAGGCCGGGACAGGAGAAATCCCGGTTGAATCTGCCGGCACCATCCGGTAAGGCTAAATACTACTGAGAGACCGATAGTGTACAAGTACCGTGAGGGAAAGGTGAAAAGTACCGTGAATAACGGGGTGAAATAGAACCTGAAACCGTGCGCTTACAAGCGGTCGGAGCCAAGCGATTTGGTGACGGCGTGCCTTTTGCATAATGAGCCTACGAGTTGCGCGTCGCTGGCGAGGTTAAGGATTTTAGGTCCGCAGCCGGAGCGAAAGCGAGTCTGAACAGGGCGCTGAGTCAGCGGCGGCAGACGCGAAACTTTGTGATCTACCCATGGCCAGGTTGAAGGTGCGGTAACACGTACTGGAGGACCGAACCGATAAGCGTTGAAAAGCTTCCGGATGAGCTGTGGGTAGGGGTGAAAGGCCAATCAAACTGAGAAATAGCTCGTACTCCCCGAAATGTTTTTAGGAACAGCGTCGGGAATTGTATTGAGGAGGTAGAGCTACCGATAGGACTAGGGGGAGTCACATCCTACCAAATCCTGACGAACTCCGAATGCCTTGATACAGAACCGGCAGTGAGGGCTCGGGTGCTAAGGTCCGAGTCCGAGAGGGAAAGAACCCGGACCTACCGCTAAGGTCCCGAAATTTACACTAAGTTGAACAAAGGTGGTCCAGCTGCAGAGACAGCCAGGAGGTTAGCTTGGAAGCAGCTATTCCTTTAAAGAGTGCGTAACAGCTCACTGGTCGAGCGGCAGGGCGTCGATAATAAACGGGCATCAAGTGTAATACCGAAGCGTAGGATGGATGAATGTCCATGGTAGGGGAGCATTCCAAC
>NZ_JBHLWI010000071.1:0-928 GCF_042432905.1 Fontibacter flavus
TAATGCCGTTTAGTTAGTGGTTAATTAACTGAAATTCATTATATTAGAGATATAAAATAAGGCTTCCGAAAGCAGGGAGTGCTGGAAGCCTTAAAACTTTAATTGTAAATGAATTCAAGTTAAAACTAAGTTATGAAAAATTTATCATCGAAAGTAGGACTTCGGTGAAAGATTTTCTTCGTGACCGTTTCTTTTCTTTTGAAGTTCTTGTGCTTTTTATTTTGTCAAAGAGCAACAAAGGACTTAATATCTGCCTTGAAGAGTTTTTTGGGGAATCTTCCTTATCGCCCACTAAAAGTGCATTTACCCAGGCCAGGAAAAAACTGTGCTATACAGTTTTCAAAAAGCTTAACAGTTTGATCTGCAGTCTTTTTTACGAACATGCAAAGTTCAAGAAATGGAAGGGTCATAGGGTGCTTTCTGTTGATGGTTCAACGCTTGAACTCCCAGATCATCCCTCCATGTCAGAGAAGTTCAGCTATCATGGTTTTGGGCCCAATGCGGATGCAGGACATTACATGAGCAGGATATCTTACCTGTATGATGTTTACAACGGCCTAGTACTGGATGCCGGTATGGAAAGCTACACCACTTCCGAAGCCACCCTATGTCATGCCCATCTTGGACATATTAAAGAAGGGGATCTTCTTGTGTGCGACAGGTATTATGCATCACTGAGACTTTTTTTCGAGTTGAAAGGAAAAGGGGCCGACTTTCTTTTCAGGATGAAGGACAATTGGTGGAAATGTGTCGAAGATTTTTCCCGGAGCAGTTCCACTGATGCGGAATATACATTAATACTCCCTCCAAAATACGGTTGGCTGCTTGAAAAGTATCCCACGTTATCCCAAACCATGACCGTAAGACTGATCAAGAAAAAGAATAAGAAGGGTAAGATTTCAATATATGCAACTTCGCTGTTGGACAG
>NZ_JBHLWI010000072.1:0-4202 GCF_042432905.1 Fontibacter flavus
AATATGTTTGTACATTGGTCAATCAGTAAAATCTGAATGATAGTATGTCAAGAGCCGTGTGAGTCGAGAGGTTCACGCACGGTTCTGTGAGAGGCTTGAGCTGAAATGCCCTTGCCTACTTGACCGCCAAAACGTTGGCGGTAATGCTAAATGACAGACAAAGTGAAACAAATCGAATTTACAAAAGCAGCTGAAAACGCATTGACTTCTCTTGACCCAAAGGAACAAGAAAAGGCAATAAAGCTTCTGCATACAATTTCAGAAAATATAACCGACCCTGTATTAACTGGAAAAATTAATAAGTTGACAGGAAGCGGTATTAATTTGTTTGCAATTAGACTTTCCCTAAAGCTTCGAATAATTATTGAACTATTGGAAGACAGGGTCAATGTCATTGATATTCTTAATCATGACCTTTTTGAAAGGTATTTTAAAAAGGCGTAAGATGAAGACATTGATAAATCACACATTCGACTTCACAGCGTATGAAAGGGAACTTTCAGAGTTTAAAACACTGCTGGACAATAATCCCGAACTTAGTGAAAGCCGTGACATACTTCCTTTCTTCAAGGATAGACCTAATTTATCAACTCAAATTGCAACATTAATCCCTCAAATGGTAAATAATGAAAAACTTGCATATGAATTTGATATTTTCGGTGACTTTGCTGCAGACATTGCTGTAGGTGACCCTTCATCAAACACTTTTTGTTTCATTGAATTTGAAGATGCAAAGGCAGAAAGCATATTCGTCAAAAACGGAAAAAAATATAAAGACGAATTTTCTAGCAGACTTGAACATGGTTTCAGCCAAATTATTGACTGGTTTTATAAAATTGACGGACTTCAAAATTCAGATGACTTTGAAGAACGGTTTGGTAGAAATAAAATTGAATATGAAGGAATTCTTGTGATAGGTAGAGACCATTTTTTAAATACATCATTAAAAAAACGTCTTGATTGGAGAGCAAGAAGAACGGTGGTTAATTCAAAACATTTGTATTGTTACACTTTTGATGAGTTGCATTCCATTCTGACAAGTAAAATAGCTATGTTGAGACTACTAACTGCATGATATTGAAAGAATTATATACCGACTGCACACGTTTGGCGGTAATGCTAAAATGATAACATAATGAATAAAGGAACTAGATTTTACAACTGCGACTTTCAAGTCCACACACCAAGAGACATTAATTGGTCAGGACCTAAACCCGTTACAGATGAAGACAGAAACGCCTATGCATCAAGGTTTGTGCTAGCCTGTAGACAAAAAGGTGTCAACGCTGTAGCAATTACCGACCATCACGACTTAGTCTTTTTTCCATACATTAAGGCTGCTGCACAAAATGAAGTTTATGATAATGGCGACCCAGTAAATGAGAATGATAAATTAATAGTCTTTCCAGGTGTTGAATTAACTCTTAGCAATCCACCTTGTCAAGCACTTTTAATTTTAGACGCCAACTTTCCTGAAGACCAACTTATAAGGGTATTACATAAATTATCCATTGAACAAAATCCAGTTTCAGAACCTTCAACAATACCGACTATTGCAATACCCTCAGATGTTGTTAATGGTCTAAGAGACTTGTATGCAAAATTAGATTCGATTGATGTTCTAAAAGGCAGGTATATTGTTCTTCCTCATACTTCTCGTGGGCACAAAGGAATTTTAAGAAGAGACTTCTACGAACACTACGTCAAAATGCCTTGTGTAAGTGGTTATATAGATGGAGCAATACCAGACGATGTAGGTCTCAAAAATATTATTAGTGGTAAAGATAGGAACTACGGCTTCCGTTCTATTGCTGTTTTTCAAACTTCCGACAATCGTAAGGATACATTCGAAGATTTAGGTACAGCAACAACTTGGGTTAAATGGGCAACACCAACAGCAGAAGCACTCCGACAAGCAAGCTTAGCGAAGGAATCTAGGTTGTCCTTAACAGAACCAATATTGCCGCAAATATTCTTAAGCAAACTAAGTGTGACCAATTCTAAATTTTTGGGTAGAATAGAATTGAATCTGAACCAACAATATAATGCCCTTATTGGTGGACGTGGAACAGGTAAGTCTACAATATTGGAATATTTACGATGGGGGTTGTGCGACCAAATCATTGGCGTAGAAAAATATGAATCAGAGTCTGAAATACAGAAAAGACGGCAAATATTAATTGAAAAAACACTCGTGCCATTTTCAGGAGAAGTTAGAGTAACTGCTTCAATAAATGGAATCGAGCATATTGTCAAACGGAATTCTGCATCTAAAGAAATTCTTTTAAAAATTGGCAAAGGCGAATTTGAAAAAGTAACTGAAGAAGAGATAAGAAGACTGATACCAATTCAAGCATATAGTCAAAAGCAGTTAAGTAGTGTCGGTGTCAGAACTGACGAGCTAAAAAGATTTATACAACAACCAATTTCAAATGAGTTAAACAATATTGCCTTTGGTTTAAGAGAAGTTTCTAAAAATTTAAAAGGTGCTTACGGAAATCTTGTACGTAAAAAAGAAATTCTAAATGAAATTGAAGAACTAAGACTTCAGCATAAATCGGTAAGCGAACAAGTTCAAAATTTGCGTAAATCATTAAAGGGACTTACCGAAGAAGATAAAAAAGTAATTGAAAACAAAGAGTTAATTGAGAATGAACAAACACATATTCAAGAGTCAACAAATGAAATAGAACTTTTTAAGAACAAGTTTCAATCAATATCAGAATCAATTAATGATTATCCATCTGAAATTAAACCTGATACTGCTCTATTAAACAAAGAAGCTCTTCAAGAAATACAATCAGAGAAAACGAAACTGTTTAACTCGTTGAAAGAAAAGCTTTCTGAAATCACATTACTATTTTCAAGTGAAAGCTTATCAGGTTACAATACCGCTGTTAATAAATGGAATGAACTTAAAAAGACTTTCGATGCTAGTTACGAACAAATTAAAGAAAAGGCATCAGCCAACGAAAGTATAATCAAAGAAATAAATCAATTAGAGAATAGATTGAGAGAACTTACAGACTCAATTAATGAGCGTCTTTCAAAGGTAAAGGAACTAGGGAATCCTGAAACAATTTTCTCTGACGAAAAAGAAAAATGGTATTCTCTTCATCAGAATAAGATAGACCTGCTAAATAAACAAGCTGAAAATTTCACAACTCTGTCAAAAGGCATCATAAAAGCAGAAGTAACTAAAAGTATTAACATCGAAAGAATTCAGGAGTTAATTGTTTCTTCCTTTACAGGCACTAGAATTAGTAAGGACAAGATTGACATTCTTTGTCAAAAAATAAGCGATAGTGATTCACCCCTCGACTCTTGGAAAACCGCATTAGATGAATTAAATTCTTTAGCTGAGTATAAAATACTTGAAGGAAAACCGATTGAACTGCCCGAAACACCATTATTAACTGAATCAGGTTTAAATGACACCAATATCCAGCGAATAGTCGAGATGTTTTCTCCTGACAATTGGTTAGCTATGGTTACACAGGAAATCGAGTTTGAACCCCAATTTTTCTATTCAACCGGTAATGAAATGCAAGACATCATTCCATTCTCAGAAGCTTCGGCAGGGCAACAAGCAACTGCTTTATTATCTGTTCTTTTAAATCAGGAAGGTAGTCCGCTTTTAATTGACCAACCCGAAGATGATATAGACAATCGAGCCATTAATGACATCATAGAAAATATTTGGTCTGCCAAGAATAAAAGACAACTTATTTTCACTAGTCATAATGCTAACCTTGTTGTAAATGGAGATGCTGAATTGGTTGTGTGCTGCGACTACAAAGAATCAAGTCAGCAGACTCAAGGCGAAATTAAATATGAAGGTGCCATTGACAATCCTGAAATTAAAAAGGAAATCACATTAATAATGGAAGGTGGCGAAAAAGCATTTAAGTTGAGAAAGGAAAAATATGGATTCTAAAGAAGCACATACCGCCAACATGCGTTTGGCGTCATGCGGGGTGAAGTGCTTAAATTCAAGTGCAGTTTTTCAAATCAACTTTAGTGCTGGGTTGACAGTTTTGTGCCCTGAAATCCCGCACGAACGCCAAGCGCCAAAACGTCAGGCTGTGAAAAAACTTTCAGTTTTTGGAAAAAGCCGCATTTTTGGAGCGTATAGGGACTTCACAGGGTCTTGAACTTGAATTTGAGTCAACTTTATATTTGAATCGTTAGTTTTTAAGGAT
>NZ_JBHLWI010000073.1:0-17912 GCF_042432905.1 Fontibacter flavus
TGAATTAAGAAGGATTGAAGAGCCAAGTAAAAAGTAAAAAGGCAAAAGTTTGAACTTTTCTAAAGTTTCGGATGACGGTTTTGTTATGGGGAAGATTTTTAAGCTATTTGATTAGGACTGAAGGGCCGGGATATCAGAGGGATGGTTGTAGGCCGTCCCGGGAAGGGGATTTAGAATGAAAAATGATGAATGAAAAATGTAGAGTGATGAGTGGAATTTAAGAGCCAAGGAAAAAGTAAAAAGGCAAAAGGGTTGAGAATGTAGAATTAAGAAGGATTGAAGAGCCAAGTAAAAAGGCAAAAGGAAAAAGTGGGATTACGGAAGGAAAAAAGACGCTGCGCTTGGCTTTTGTTACACGGAGGAAAATAAAGAGCCAAGTAAAAAGTGAAAAGGCAAAAGGGTTGAGAATGTTGAATTAAGAAGGATTGAAGAGCCAAGTAAAAAGTAAAAAGGCAAAAGTTTGAACTTTTCTAAAGTTTCGGATGACGGTTTTGTTATGGGGAAGATTTTTTGAGTCAATTGATTAGACCATCCCGATAAGGAGTAAAATATGGCAATATAAAGCAAAAAGGCCATCCCTGATTATTCAGGGACGGCCTTACAATTATGGTTGGTTGTGGATTAATTAATGCTGTTGAAGAATCTGCTCCAACGGATTTTGTTGAACATGGACTTGTGTTTGTCCAAGGACAGCCATAGGAACCAAGCTTTGCCCACGATATGGTCTTCCGGAACAAATCCCCAATACCTGGAGTCCAGCGAATCGTGCCTGTTGTCACCCATCATGAAGTAGTAATCCTGTTTAAATGTGTAGCTAGTTACTTTTTGACCATCGATATAGAGTTCATTGTCCCTCACTTCCACATTTTCATGACCTTCATATTTTTCGATGGTGAAAGCATATTTAGCAATATTGTCAGGATCCATTTCTATGGTCCAACCTTCAGCTGGGATGGTCAATGGCCCCATATTGTCTTTGTTCCAACCGAAGTATGCCCCATCAGGAAAAACCCTCGGATCACCTAAGTCCTGTCTTTCCACTCTCATGGTAACAGATCCTACTGCAGGGGATTTTCTTAATCTATCAATACTTTCCTCTGTTGCCATCACCATGTAGCCTGAGCCATTAGAAAAAGGCATGAAGCTTTCCGGATTGATGCCATAATCACTGAAAAAGTCAGCGCTAAGGTTCCTGTCTGTCATCACATCATAGGAATATTGCATCTCTTCCGGTTTGTATCCAGGTTCACCATTGATAAATACCTGAGTCCCTACAATCTCAATCTCATCTCCGGGAATTGCAACAGCCCTTTTGATGTAGTTGGTTTTGAGATCAACGGGGAATTCATACTCTGCCGGGTAGTTGAAGACTACCACATCATTTCTTTTGACTTTGGTAAAACCGGGAAGTCTCATATATGGCAATTGTATCCAATCTACATAGGAGTTGGCGTTAGTACCCCAGATTTTTTGATGGGTCAAAGGAATCTGAAGAGGAGTTCTCGGAATTCTTGTGCCATAATGCATTTTACTCACAAAAAGGAAATCACCTACCAAGAGTGATTTTTCCATAGAAGCCGTAGGAATGGTAAAAGGTTCTAACAACAACCACCGGATCAAAGATGCGGCTATTACGGCAAAAATGAGTGCGTCAGCCCATTCGCGGACTGCTGATTTTTTCTTTTTTTCTTCTGTCATTTTGGTAGAAAATTTTAGAAAGATAGGAAATCATCCATTGATAATACACCTTTTTTATCTTTTATCCATTCCGCCACTAAAACTGCGCCAAGGGCAAAACCTTTGCGGCTATGTGCGGTATGGCTGATTTCAATATCGTCTATTTCAGACTGATACCGTACAATATGGGTACCTGGTGCAGGATCGATACGCTTGGCAGAAATGTACAGGGATTGTTCGTTTTCGGGCTTTCCGTCGGACAGTTTCCATTCCTTCAGACGTTCAATCTCACCCAAGATCCCTTCAGCCAGGGTGATGGCAGTGCCGCTTGGGGCATCTTTTTTCTCTGTATGGTGGATTTCTTCCATACTGACTTTATAGTCAGTCTGATCTTTCATCAGAGAGGCCAGAAACCTGTTGACTTTAAAGAAAACGTTTACACCGATGCTGTAATTGGAGGCATAGAAAAAGGCAGTTTCTTTTTCCAAGGTCAGGGCCGCAATGGCCGGTTTTTTATCCAACCATCCTGTGGTTCCCGATACTACAGGGATTTTTCTGTTGATCGCCCAACTGATATTTTCCACAGCTGCATCAGGTTGGCTGAATTCAATCGCCACATCGATGTTTTTGGGGTCAAGCTGATCCAGGTCATCCCTATTGTCAATATTGATTTTTCCGACTATTTGGTGGCCACGGGATTCGGCTATTTCACCGATAATTTTGCCCATTTTACCATAGCCTAATAGTAATATATTCATGTTTAAAATGTGATTTTCATAGATAATCCAAAGATGTTACCACCTGCGGTCAAGGTTTCAAAGCTGGGTTCGAACCTGAAGCTCAGGTCTTCGCTGACATCAAATCCTGAAAGGTGGGCATCTACCTGTGCATCTATGATATTGAGTGCGTAGATACCTACAAAAAGGAAATAATTCAAATCCCTGTTTCTCCTCCAATAGTTTACCTGTCTCACCAAACCATCCCTGTTAAGGTTCGGGAAATTATTGGTTTCGTTCTGATCAAACAAGAGCAGACCTTCCTTTAAGGCCTGATATCTAGTGTTATTGAAATGGATAAAGAAGATATTGGTGGCAAATCCTCCATAGATGATTGGTACTTTCCAGGCTTTGTTATTGTACACCTGTCCTGCACCTGGTAGGATTGCTGAAAGCAAAGTGGCCTTTTTGGGGTCTTTGATATCTTTATCATTCAATGAGATTTCTACTGTATCTGAAGCAATAACCTGGCCCGAGGCAGTTTTTGAGCAAAATGCCAATAAAACAAAAACAGCAATGATACTTGTATAGATCATTGCCTTTTTGTTTTGCGTTTGGGTTGAATTGGGAATTGCCGTATTCAATCTTAAATGATATCGAGGATTTCCAAAATTCTATTTAGATCATCAGCAGAGCCAAATGGGATTTTTATTTCGCCTTTATTTTTGCCGTCTGCTTTTAGCTGTACTTTCGAACCAAAGTGGGAAGAAAGCCTTTGCTGTATTTTTCCGATCTCATATTTTCTCACTGGATCAAGACCCTGGGTTTTTTCGGTAGATCTTTCTTCAGGTCCTTCATTCAATGCTTTTACCAAAGCTTCTACTTTACGAACGCTGAGTTCTTCAGCAATGGTTCTTTTGTAGATATCCAATTGTTTGTCAATATCTTCCACATTGATGATGGCACGTGCATGTCCCATGGAAATGAGGTTGTCCCTCAATCCTGCCTGAATATCAGGTGGAAGTTTGAGCAGACGCATGTAGTTGTTGACAGTAGTCCTGTTTTTCCCTACACGCTCACCGAGTTCTTCTTGTTTGAGGTTACACTCAGCCATCAATCTTTGATAAGAATGGGCAATTTCGAGTGCATTGAGGTTTTCACGCTGAATGTTTTCAATGAGGGCCATTTCCAGCATTTGCTGGTCATTTGCTGTTCTCACGTAGGCGGGTACTTTTTCGAGGCCGGCCATTTTGGAAGCCTGAAAACGTCTTTCACCAGAAATCAGTTGGTATTCCCCATCAGCGAGTTTTCTGACCGTAATAGGCTGAATAATCCCCTGAACCCTGATGGATTCAGCGAGTTCCTGAAGTGCTTCTTTGTCAAAATGGGTTCTGGGTTGAAAGGGGTTGACCTGAATTTCAGACAGGGCTATTTCATAAATTCCTGTTTTAGGAAGTTCTGAGAGCAGCTCCTGGTTCTTTTCTTTTTGAGGTGAATCCTTCAACAAAGCCCCCAATCCTCTTCCCAGTGCAGCCTTCTTTGGTGTCGGTTTTTTATCAGCCATAATTTTTTTTCAATCAGTTAACTTTCATCTTCCCGTTTTTGCTGGCGATCTCGCTGGCAAGATTGAGGTATGCCATTGCGCCTTTACCTTCAGCATCGAATGCGATTACCGGAAGGCCAAAACTTGGAGATTCACTCAATCGTACATTTCGGGGAATGATGGTTTCAAATACCAGGTTTTTGAAGTGCATTTTGACCTCATCTACTACCTGATTGCTCAGGCGTAGCCTTACATCATACATGGTCAGAAGTATGCCTTCTATTTCCAGTTCAGGATTAAGCCTGGTTTGTATGATTTTAATCGTATTCAATAATTTGCCCAGACCTTCCAAGGCGAAATACTCACATTGTACAGGAATGATGACAGAATCAGCTGCTGTTAGGGCATTGATGGTAATCAAACCTAATGATGGGGAGCAGTCGATGATCACAAAATCATAATTTTGTCTGATTTTGGCGATGACTCCTTTCATTTTCTCTTCCCTATTGTCCAGGTTGATCATTTCAACCTCAGCACCGACAAGGTCGATATGGGAAGGAATCAGGTCTAAATTTTCTATTTCCGTCTTAAGGATGATCGATTCTATATCTGTACCATCAACCATACATTCATAGATGCTGGTGTCTATCTCTTTGGGATCATGTCCCAAACCTGAAGTGGTATTTGCCTGTGGATCGGCGTCGATCACAAGCGTTTTGAATTCCAAGACAGCTAGACTGGCAGCCAAATTCATCGCTGTGGTGGTTTTTCCAACACCGCCTTTTTGATTGGCTATGGCAATTACTTTTCCCATTTGATTAATTATAGGGTAATAGATTCTCCAATATTAAGTAAAATCAATTCTTTTCCTGCTTTTGTCGCAGCTTTTTTTGCATCATCGAGATCAATTTCTATGTAAGGAAATGTGTCGAAGTGCATGGCAACAATCTTTTTGGTGCCCACAAAGTCTGCTGCTTTGATGGCGTCATGGATGCCCATGGTAAAATTATCCCCGATAGGCAAGAAGGCAAAATCGATTTTGAATTCTTCTCCGATCAGTTTCATGTCATAGGTCAGCGCAGTGTCACCTGCATAATAAAAGCAACCATGGGCATGCTTGATGACAAAACCTCCCGGATTACCCCCTGAGGCTCCGTCTGGCAAGGTGCTGCTATGGACTGCATTTACGTATTTCACTTTTCCAAAGTCAAATATCTTGCTGCCTCCATGATTCATGGGATGATATTTTTCCACTCCTTTTTCAGCAAACCAAACAGCGATTTCATAGTTGGAGACAAGCATCGCATTGTTGTTTTTGACGATGGCCTCTGCATCGGCCACATGGTCTTCATGTCCATGGCTTAAAAGCACATAGTCGGCTTTGATTTTTGAGACATCAATATGGGATGCTTTAGTATTTGGGCTGATAAAAGGGTCAAAAACGATCTGTTTATCACCGATCTTTACCAAAAAGGACGAATGTCCATAATATGTAATTTCAGTCATGACCTTTCTGTTTAATGGAATTGTTGGCCTACAAATATATGATTTATATCCAGTCCGAAAATTAATTGTTTTCCACAACGGAATGTGGATAGCTTTAAGGTGTTGATTTTGAAAATACTAGCACAAAAAAAGAGACCCCGAAGGGTCTCTCATTAATCTTTTTTCTTTTTGTTGGCATCAGCTGCTTTCATCGCATCTTCCAGTTTTTGCTGGAATTTGGATTTCTTTTTGTTCACGTTTTTCTTTTTGTTCTCTTCGATTTTCTCTCTGATCTTAGTGTCATCCACAAATAACTTGATCAAAGCCTGCTGACCGAAGGTCACCATGTTGGAAACAAAGTAGTAGAAACTCAGGGCAGCAGGGAAAGAGTTCAATACAAACATGAAGATTACCGGCATGATGTATCCGAGGTTTTTCATCGGGCCAGTCTGCGCTGTCAATTGATTGTTGAAGTGTGTATAGGCGATTTGTGAAACCGTCATCAACAAGGTAAACAAACTGACGTGCGCCCCATAGAAAGGAATGGTAAACGGTAACCTGATAAAGGCATCATAAGTAGAAAGGTCATGTGCCCAAAGGAATGATTCCTGACGCAATTCGATGGCGTTCGGAAAAAAGAAGAACATGGCAAACAGGAACGGCATCTGGAACAACATCGGCAAACAGCCTGAAATAGGGCTGACACCAAGTTGGCCAAATAGCTTCATCTGCTCCTGCTGCATCTTGGTTGGATCATCGCCATATTTTTCCTTCAGTTCATCAATTTCAGGTTTGATCACCCTCATTTTGGCCATTCCTGTGTAAGACTTATAAGTCAATGGGAACAAAGCCAACTTGATGATCAACACGATCAGGATGATGATGATCCCGTAATTGTTGAAATATTTTTCAAGGAACTCGAATAAGTTGACAATGATATATTTGTTGACCCAGCTCACAAAGACATAACCCATGTCCACGTTTTTCTCAAAACCCTCAGTTACTTTTTTGAGGCCTTTGTAGCTGTTCGGGCCAAAATAATAACTCAAGTCTGCTTTGCCGTTTTCCAAAGGCAGTACCAAACTTGCTTTCATATTTTTGATGGAAAGGGTGTCCTCTGGCGTTACTTGGTTCAATACTGCTGAACTGAAAGCTTTGTCAGCAATGATACCGGAGGTAAAGAATCTTTGGCTGAAGCTGACCCATTTAATAGGTTCTTTGACTTCAGCATCATCAGAAGAAGAAGTCAGGCTCAGGTCATCATGAGAACCTGCGGCGGTGAAGAAATTGACATTGGTTTTTCTACGGGATTCTTCTATATCTTCTTCTTGTCTTTGCAACCTGTCGTCCCAAAGAATCTGCACATTGGAATCAGTAAGATTGGCATTCAGACCGACAAACTCCAGGTTTTTGGCCAATACAAACTCACCGTTTTTCAAGGTGTAGGTCCTGGTAATCCTGCCATTGCCAGATTGTGCAGTAAAGGTTAAAATACTGGCTTCTTCGCCATCAATCTCAGTAGTAGAAAGGGTAGGGTTGAAGAAAAACTGGTTTAGGCTGAAGTCTCCTTTGTCTGTTTTGATGTTATAGCTCAGGTCTGAACTGCTTTCATCCAAGACGATCAATGGTTTCTGATCCCAGGTTTTATATTCCTTTAATTCTACTTTGGTGATTTCTGCACCTTTTGTAGAAAAGGTCACAATCATTTTATCATTTTCCAGAATGACATCTTCAGCTGTACCTTTGGTCATGGCTGCAAAGGCCCCAAATTGTCTCTGAGCGATGATATCCTGAATACTGTCTGATTCTACTGATGGTGCTGCTTCCAGGCTCTGTGCTGTTTCTTCCTGAACTGTCTGCACTTGTTCCGTCTTCACTTCTTCCACGGGAAGGGGTTCAGGTGTCGTTGCAAAGAAAATCGAGTACACCAGTAATACTGCTGCAAAGAGCATCAAACCTACCGCTTGGTTTCTATCCATATACTTTACTTTATGAGCTCTTGAAAAATCAAAGGTAACACTTTGCAATTTGGAATATGACATTCCTCCTTACAAAGCGTTACCTCCGGATCATTGAGCCGAGATATTATTTTACTTTTTTATTCTCAATTGTTGCTGTAATGAACCTCACAAATAATGGATGTGGATTCAGGACAGAACTTTTATATTCCGGGTGAAACTGTGTACCTACGAACCAAGGATGGTTTTTCAGTTCTACAATTTCAACAAGCTTGGTATCCGGGTTGATGCCAGAAGGGATCAATCCATTTTCTTCAATAGCTGCCAGGTATTCGTTGTTAAACTCATATCTGTGTCTATGACGCTCATTAATTTTGAGTTTGCCATAAGCATGTGCGGCCTTACTTCCTTTTTTGAGCTCACAAGGATACGAACCTAATCTCATGGTTCCGCCCATTTGCTCCAGATTTTTTTGTTCATCCATCAAATCAATGACTGGGAACTGGGTGTTCGGGTTCATTTCCGTACTGTTTGCACCTTCCAGCCCAAGCACATTTCTGGCAAATTCGATGACAGCCACCTGCATTCCCAGGCAGATCCCGAAGAATGGTAAATTATTTTCGCGGGCAAATTTAACAGTTTCTATTTTACCTTCAAGGCCTCTTTCTCCAAAACCTGGTGCCACCAGGATTCCGTCCAGATTTTCAAGTTTTTTGGCTACACTGTCAGGATGAAGTTCTTCGGAGGAAATCAGGCTTAGGTTGACCTTGCATTCTGCCGCAGCACCGGCATGGACAAAAGCTTCGATGATGGATTTGTAAGCATCCGGTAGGGATACATATTTACCGATCAGACCGATATTGACTTCAGAAGTCGGGTTTTTATGTCTGCCTAGGAAATCTTTCCATTGCTCAAGATCTGTATTGGTTCTGGAACTTAGTTTCAGCTTGCTCATCACCCGCTCATCGAGCTTTTCTTTCTTCATCAGGAGGGGCACATCGTAGATGGTTTCTGCATCCATGGCTTCGATGACGCAGTTCAACTGTACGTTACAGAAAAGAGAAAGCTTCTTCTTGACTTCTATCGGTAGCGGGTGTTCTGTACGGCACACCAGGATATCCGGCTGAATACCTGCTTCCAACAATTGCTTGACAGAATGCTGGGTAGGTTTGGTTTTGAGTTCTTTTGCGGCTGCTAAGTAGGGGATTAGGGTAAGGTGTACCACCAAAAAGTTATTGGCGCCCAAGTCCCATTTTGCCTGTCTTACTGCTTCGATAAATGGCAGTGATTCAATATCACCTACACAACCACCAATCTCTGTGATGATGACATCGAATTTTCCTTCTTCACCTAATTTGAAGAAATTCCTTTTGATTTCGTCGGTAATATGTGGGATGACCTGTACGGTTTTTCCCAGGTATTCACCTTTTCTTTCTTTGGTGATGACATTGTTGTAGATCCTGCCAGTGGTGACATTGTTGGCCTGGGAAGTTGGGGTGTTGAGGAACCTTTCGTAATGCCCGAGGTCAAGGTCGGTTTCTGCTCCATCTTCTGTGACATAGCATTCCCCGTGCTCGTAAGGGTTAAGAGTTCCCGGATCAATGTTGAGGTAGGGATCGAATTTTTGGATGGTGACGCTAAAGCCTCTGGCTTGAAGGAGTTTGGCCAGGGAAGCCGCAATGATGCCTTTTCCAAGGGAGGAGGTCACGCCTCCGGTGATAAAGATGTATTTGGTGGATGATGCCATAAGAATGGAGAGGATCTAAATTTGTTTTGATTCTTATGGGATTCAAAGGTACGGGAAATATTTGATTTGGGGAGGAATTTTTTCAATGAAAGTTGATGTAGGGGAAAGGGATGTAGAATGTTGAATGAAAAATGATTTAAAGAGCCAAGTAAAAAGTAAAAAGGCAAAAGGGTTTAGAATGTTGAATGAGGAATGAAAAATTAAGAATGGAAATATAAGAGCCAAGGCAAAAGTAAAAAGTAAAAAGTGGGATTACGGAAGGAAAAAAGACGCTGCGCTTGGCTTTTGGTACACGGAGGAAAATAAAGAGCCAAGGAAAAAGTAAAAAGGCAAAAGGGTTGAGAATGTTGAATTAAGGATGATTAAAGAGCCAAGGAAAAAGTAAAAAACTTGTCCCGAAGAATTTCGGGAGGCAAAAGTTTGAACTTTTCTAAAATTCCGGATGACGGTTTTGTTATGTGAAAGATTTCTGAGCAAGTTGAATAGGCCTGAAAGGCCGGGATATTAAAGGGGTGGTTGCAGGCCATTAATTGAGAATGTAGAGTGATGAATGAAAAATGAAGAATGGAGGTGTTGGGTAAAGTTGAGGATGACGGTTATGGATAGGGAAGGGAGTTTTTGAGTCTATTGAATAGGCCTGAAGGGCCGGGATATCGGAGGGATGGTCGGAGGCCATCCCGGATACGCCGGCGATATGGAACCGTGGATCGAATTGAAATGATAACCACTCCTGCCTGCTGCAGGCAGGAATTACACGAATTTCACAAATTTTTAAATCTACATTTTCGCTGCTGAGGGAATTTGATGTGATTTCCTGATCAATGCATCACTAAAAATGAATTAGGCGCGAGGCTTTCGAATTTTCACTAATTCTTGTGCGGATTGAGATTAGGGGAGTCCTGCTTCAGGAGAAGCAGGATAACCTACAAATAGTGAAGAAGGCCTCCGAGGTTTTTAAAACCTCAGAGGTCGGGGGAATGGTTGGTTAAAAATGCTCTTTGATATAGATCATCACCTTTTCCATTTCTCTTCGGATCTCGGAGGCTTTGTTGAGGTAATTGTTGTTCATAAAAGCAAAGGCATACACCTTACCTGAATTTCCCCTTACCAATCCCACCAGGGCATGGTTATTACTGATGGTGCCGGTTTTGGCAAAAACATAAGGTCTTGGGGCTTTGTAATTGTTTTTAATGGTGCCATTGATACCGCCCTGTGGCAATAGCTGCATCAACTGGCTTCTGGGCATCAACTGGTCTAATTTGGTCATCAGGGTAACCATCGATCTAGGAGTTACCAAGTTGTGACGGGAAAGCCCTGAACCATCCACCCACTGCGGGTAATCAGGCATATCGGAGAAATAATTCTTCTTGATATATTCAATGGTCCTTTCTGTATTAAGCTCTCCAAAAAGCTGGTCTGAAACCATCAGCAAGATCTGCTCAGAAACAAAATTGTCGCTTTCCTGGAGCATCTCTCTCCACAAAGGCGTTAAAGTACCGCCTTTGAATGTTTTGGCATGGGCAGGAATCTTCCCTTTAGTCAGTGTGACAGGCTTGCCCAAACTTTCTTCCAATAATTTGGCCATCAGATCAGGCGTGGTTATAAATGGTAGGGTGGCATAAGGGTTGACGTAAAGGGAAGGATTGTAATGAAAACTGTTGGAATTGAAATCCCTTTGAACGCCCCTGATTTCTTTATCACTCCTGACCACCATGGACCTGAACATGGGAATGTTTGGGACTGGTATTTTATTGGTATTGGTGAAGGTGACGATATTGCCATATACCGGCAAGGGAAACCGCTCTGCAGAATAGGCGTAGTAATAATCATCCCACTGCCAGCCATAACCAAAGGAGGTGTCTTTCCAATTATCCAGGGAAAGGTTGACTTTTTTATAGGGACTGAAAAATTCCTTCAGCTTGGGTTGGGGCAGAGGCGTGTATTTCCAGGAAGGATCTCCGGATCCCCAGATGGTGATTTCATCGCCGTTATTGACATACCTAAAACTGACAGTGCTATCCCTTAAGACGACCAAACTGGCGTAAAAAGTCAGGAGCTTGGTGGTAGATGCCGGAATGAAATTCATGTGGCTATTGCGCTCATACATCACCCATTGGCTGTCGAGGTCATATAACATGAAGCCGGTAAGGTGGTTGTCGAAAAATGAATTGACGCCCAAAAGTTCATCGAGCTCCGCATACCGGTTTCGGATTTCTGTTTCCTGGGCAAAAGAACTTAAACTCAGAAATAGGATTGCAATCAGGAAAAGGTACTTTTTACTCATGCTTTTGGAGATTTTGCAGCCCAAACCAACATCAACCAGCCTACCATAAAGGCAACGCCGCCCAAGGGCGTGACGGCTCCCAGCCAACTTATTCCGCTCAGGGAAAGGATGTATAAGGAACCGGAAAAAATAAGAATTCCTAACAGCCATGCCCAGATGGCTTTGGCAAGGAGGCTTCGTTCAGGTTGAAGCTGAAGCCAAATGGCCACAGCAAGGATTGCCAAGGCATGGTAAAAATGATATTTGACGGCGGTTTCAAAGGTATCCGTTCTTCCATTGGCTTCTAAAATCGGTTCAAGGCCATGGGCGCCAAATGCCCCGATGCCCACGGCCAATGCTCCCAGGATGCCTGCTAACTGTATATAAGAACTAGTTTTCATGTTAATTGTAATTTCTTTCCCCAAAAATGGCTGTCCCTATCCTCACCATGGTACTGCCTTCTTCCTGAGCAATCAGATAATCCCCGCTCATGCCCATGGAGATTTCTTTCAATTCAACATTAGGGGGTAGGTTTCTGTTTTTCAGTTGATCAAATAGGCTTTTGAGTCCGGCAAACTCTGACCTTATCAGTTCTTGATTCTCGGTGAAGGTAGCCATTCCCATCAAACCTGTGATTTTGATATTGTTGAGCTGTTTGAGTTCTTCTGAATTGAGTAATTCCTCCAGTTCTTCTTCGCTGAAACCGAATTTACTTTCTTCTTTAGCGATGTGCAATTGCAGAAGACATGGAATTACCCTTTCCGATTTTTGTGCCTGTTTGTCAATTTCAATCAGCAAGCGTAAGGAATCCACACCATGGATCAGGTGGACAAATGGAGCGATGTATTTCACCTTGTTGCGCTGTAGGTGGCCGATCATGTGCCATCGGATATCTGTAGGCAATTGGGCGTGTTTATCCACCATTTCCTGCACTTTGTTTTCTCCAAAATCCCGGATTCCGGCCTCGTAGGCTTCCTGTAAATCCGAGATGGGTTTGGTTTTGCTGACTGCAATGAGGAGACAATCTGGGTTGATAAAAGTATTTTTTACGGCAATTAGGTTTTCTTTAATTCGCATTCCTTTATTTTTGATTATTGACAGGTTCATCAATCAAACAAAGATATGGCGTTATTGGGTACATTACTAAAAAAAGGTATCAGATTAAGGGAATCTTTGGATCAGGAATACAGTAGTCCGGCGGAGCTTCAAAAGCAGGAGTTAAAAAAATTACTGATCCAGGCGAAAGATACTGAATTTGGAAAAAAGTACCGTTTCGATCTGATTTTAAAGGAGTTTAAAAAGCCAAATAAGGATTTTTATAGGGCTTTTAGCAGCATGGTGCCGACCTATCATTATGAAAAGATTTATCAGGAATGGTGGCATAAACTGAAGGAAGGGGAGAAGAACATCACCTGGCCGGGCGCTATCCGCTATTTTGCCCTGACCTCAGGGACTTCTGGGGCTTCCTCCAAATACATCCCCATTACCAAGGATATGGTGAAGGCCATCAGAAAGACGGGGGTGAGGCAGATTTTGTCATTGTCCAAATATGATCTGCCGGATAAGCTTTTTACCAAAGGCATCCTGATGCTGGGTGGAAGTACAGACCTGGAGTTTAATGGCACTTTCTTTTCCGGAGACCTGAGTGGCATTACGACCGGAAGGTTGCCGATTTGGTTTCAGCGCTTTTATAAACCCGGCAAGCAGATTTCCAAGAATAAAAACTGGGGGGAGAAGCTGGAGCAGATTGTAGAGATGGCTCCCAAATGGGATATAGGGATTATTGTGGGTGTACCGGCATGGTTACAGATTTTGTTGGAAAAGATCATCGAGCGCTATGAGCTGAAGACTATTCATGACCTTTGGCCCAACCTCAGCATTTTTGTCCATGGTGGGGTGAGTTTTGAACCTTACAAAAAGGGATTTGAGAAACTGCTCGATAGACCTTTGATTTATATGGAAACCTATCTTGCATCAGAGGGATTTTTGGCTTTTCAGGCATTGCCCAACCGGCGTTCGATGCGTTTGGTGCTGAATAATGGCATTTTTCATGAATTTGTTCCTTTCAATGATGAGAATTTTGATGAAAACGGAGAGCTGAAAGATGAACCCAAATTTCTCTATATCGATGAAGTGGAGGAAGGGGTGGACTATGCGCTGTTTATCAGTACCTGTGCCGGAGCGTGGCGGTATCAGATTGGGGATGTGATCCGTTTTGCCTCTGTGGAGGAGTCAGAAATCTGTATTACCGGTAGGACCAAGCATTTTTTGAGTCTTTGTGGGGAGCATTTGTCCATGGACAATATGAACAGGGCCATTGAAATGGTGTCAGAAGAGATGAACCTGAATATCAAAGAATTCACGGTATTGGGATTGCCTTATGGTTCGCTGTTTATGCATCAGTGGTTTGTGGGTACTGATGATCAGGTGGATGCAGAGAAATTGATGTCACGTATTGATTCCCATCTCAAAAGCCTCAATGATGATTACATCACGGAGCGGGAGCATGCTTTGAAAAGAGTTTCCTGTATGGTACTCAGTCCATCCTTATTTTATGATTGGATGCGCGAGCAGGGTAAGGAAGGTGGGCAGAACAAGTTCCCGAGGGTTTTGAAGGGGGACAAAATGGAGCAGTGGTTGGCATTTTTAAAAGAAAATGGTGTTCAGGTATGACGCAGGCATTGGTAGAAGGCGTCAGTATGGGGCTACTGTTGTCAGCGATGGTTGGCCCGGTATTTTTTACCTTGATCCAAAGCAGCCTTGAAAACGGTTTTCGGTATGCTGTGGTGCTGGCCTTGGGGATTTTGCTGAGTGATTTCATCTATGTGGTGATCACCTATTTTGGGATCAGTTTGTTGTCCCAATTTCCCAATTTTGAGTTTTATCTGGCTATAGGAGGTGGTTGTGTTTTGATTGGTTTTGGTATTTCCTCCTTTTTCAAAAAGATAAAGGACAGGCCTAGTACAGGAGGTTTGCCATTGTACCATGTAAAGAAGCGGACGGGATTTATCAAAGGTTTCAGTATCAATGGGATCAATCCTTTTGTGTTGTTGTTTTGGATATCTGTGGCGGGTTTTGTGACGATTAAGGATGAATTTGACAAGGTGGATGTGGCGGTGTATTATGGGGGAATTTTGGTCACGGTTTTTTCGGTGGATGTACTGAAGGCATACGTGGCCAAGAGGTTGAAGAAGTTTGTGACGCCGAGGGTGATGTTGGGATTGAACAGGGTGGTGGGATTGGCTTTGGTAGGTTTTGGGATGAGGTTGTTTTGGTTTGCGTATTCGATTTGAAAAAAGAGCCAAGTAAAAAGGGTTGAGAATGTTGAATTAAGAATGAAAAATGATTGAAGAGCCAAGTAAAAAGGCAAAAGTAAAAAGTCGGATTTCGGAAGGAAAAAGACGCTGCGCTTGGCTTTTGGTACACGGAGGAAAATAAAGAGCCAAGGAAAAAGTAAAAAGGCAAAAGGGTTTGGAATGTTGAATTAAGGATGATTGAAGAGCCAAGGAAAAAGTAAAAAACTTGTCCCGAAGAATTTCGGGAGGCAAAAGGGTTTGGAATGTTGAATTAAGAATGATTGAAGAGCCAAGGCAAAAGTAAAAAACTTGTCCCGAAGAATTTCGGGAGGCAAAAGTTTGAACTTTTCTAAAGTTCCGGATGACGGTTTTGTTATGGGAAAGATTTCTGAGCAAGTTGAATAGGCCTGAAGGGCCGGGATATCAGAGGGATGGTTGGAGGCCATCCCGGTTTAGGGGAAATCTCTATCGAAGGTAAACGAGCCTGAAGGGCGCAGATAATTTTTTTGAATTACACAGACCCGCCTGCAGCCGGCAGGGTTACACAGAGAAGACACAGAGACTCACAGAGATTTTTTAAATACCACTAAGACCACTAAGGATCACAAAGAAAATTGAAAGGATGGGGAGGTTTTTTTACATAATTCTGGCGTATGAATTAGGACAAGACGGAGGAAGAACGCTAAGCAGCTGGCGCTAGGTAATCTAAATTTAGGTGGGTACCAAAGAGCCCCAAGGGGGCGTACTGTAAAAGCCCAGGGTAGGACCGAGCGTTAAAAATTAGTCCAGAGGACTAATTTAGCGAGGGGCCAGGTTGTAGGGTGGGAAAAAGAGCCAAGTAAAAAGGCAAAAGTTTAGACTTTTCTAAGGTTTTGGATTACGGTTTTAGTGAGGAAAGTGAAAATAGAATAGTCCAGCTTCTGGAGAGGGCTGGCCGTAAAGACAATACCCAGTGGGTATTTTTAGGCCAGAGCCAGGTTGTAGGGAGGGAAAAAAACTTAGCTTGGTCCAAGTCTCCCTCTTGGGAGATAAATCTGAAGTCTCCTTGAACCAATATAGAGACTCGAACCAATGTAGATTGATGTTGGAAATATTGCGCTTGGTGAAGGGAATTCTGCTTTGTGTCAAAATGCCTAAACTTTTTCCTTTCTAGACTTGCAAAAAAGATATCACTGAGTAAATTTGTTACTCATGAGTAAGATTTTTACTCGATTTTTGGTAGGTCTTGGATGGGACTGAAAGGGCGAAGCCGTGTTGAGTTAAGAATTAAAAATTAGAAATGAAGAATGAAATGTAGAATGGATTCTAGTTTCAATTCAAGTTACTTGTTTTGCTTAGAGGTAATGATGATTGAGTCAATGATTTTAATGATTTCTTTGATCTCTTTAGAAAGGTATTCAAAATCAGGGTGATCTTTAAGCAATTCTTTTCTGTCAAAAAGATTTAACCAAAATGCAGTTTCTCGAGCCTCTTTTGCAGCTATACTGAATTTGTTAATAAAGTCATTTTTAGATTGGGCTGCTTGCCCTTCCACGACATTAGCTCCAATAGAGGTTCCAGAACCCACGATCTGTTCAGATAACCTGTAATGCTTTTGCTCTCTTAGGTAAAAATAAACATTAAGGATTTTATCCGCGAAAACAGTAGTTTTTTCTAATATGATATTCTTCATGGCTTTTTAGGCAAAGAAATTAATTTATTAAAATACAAAGCCCATTTTATCCGATTAACTTAAAACCAATTTTCTTGATTATTTAAATAAATCAATTAAAGGTTTGAAAGTCATTCCTAATTAAAAATTCTTAATTCCACATTCATTTGCTCGAATCCCTCGTCACTTCCAAAACCAGAATCAAATTGTTGCTGAAGTTTTTTTCGCACAACAATTCGGGATATCTGCGTTCTTTGGCGAAGGAGTTTGATGAATCGACCAATTCGGTGAGGGTGGAACTCAACAGGTTGACCGAGGCGGGGCTGCTCAAGGCGGGAGAAAATGGGAAGACCAAGCTGTACAGGGCCAATGAATCCCATCCGTTTTTTCAGGAGATCAAGAATATGGTGTCCAAGTTTCTGGGCTTGGACGAACTCATGGAAAAGATCGTGCTGCGCATGGGCAACGTGGAGAAGGCCTATATCGTGGGGGATTATGCGCAGGGCATTGATTCAGGGACGATAGAGATGATTTTGGTGGGAAGGGACTTGGATTTGGAATACCTGGATTTTTTGATGGACAAGACCTATGAAAAGGTACACAGAAAAGTGAAAGTGACGGTGCTGGAAGAGGACCCGGAGGAGGTGAGTGGGTTTTTGGTTTATGGTTAAGGATGCTGGGCTTGTTTTTTTTGAACCATTAAGGAGTTGAGGTATTAAGGGGGAAACTAAGAGCCAAGTAAAAAGGCAAAAGGCAAAAGGGGGGGGAGAATGTAGAATGTAGAGTGATGAATTAAGAATGAGGGGAAAAAGTTGTCATTGTTGTCGGGTTGTCGGGTTGGAGCTTTGGTAAGTATGGGAGATCGGGTTTGTGGGAGGTTATTTAAGAGCCAAGTAAAAAGGAAAAAGGCAAAAGGGGGGGTGGAGAATGTAGAATGAAGAGTGATGAATTAAGAATGAGGGGAAAAAGTTGTCATTGTTGTCGGGTTGTCGGGTTGGAGCTTTGGTAAGTATGGGAGATCGGGTTTGTGGGAGGTTATTTAAGAGCCAAGGCAAAAGGGTGGAGAATGTAGAATTAAGGATGATTGAACAGCCAAGGAAAAAGTAAAAAACTTGTCCCGAAGAATTTCGGGAGGAAAAAGTTTGAACTTTTCTAAAGTTCCGGATGACGGTTATGGATAGGGAAGGGAGTTTTTGAGTCGATTAAATAGGCCTGAAAGGCCGGGATATCAGAGGGATGGTTGGAGGCCATTAATTGAGAATGTTGAATGAGGAGTGAAAAATGAAGAAAGGAAATATAAGAGCCAAGGCAAAAGTAAAAAGGCAAAAGGGTTGAGAATGTTGAATTAAGGATGATTGAAGAGCCAAGGCAAAAGTAAAAAGGAAAAAGAGTTTGGAATGTTGAGTTAAGAAGGATTGAAGAGCCAAGGCAAAAGTAAAAAGGCAAAAGAGTTGAGAATGTTGAATTAAGGATGATTGAAGAGCCAAGGAAAAAGTAAAAAACTTGTCCCGAAGAATTTCGGGAGGAAAAAGTTTGAACTTTTCTAAAGTTCCGGATGACGGTTATGGATAGGGAA
>NZ_JBHLWI010000074.1:0-1601 GCF_042432905.1 Fontibacter flavus
ATAGGGAAGGGAGTTTTTGAGTCTATTGAATAGGCCTGAAGGGCCGGGATATCAGAGGGATGGTTGGAGGCCATCCCGGATACGCCGGCAATACGGAACCGCGAATTGATTTGAAATGATAACCACGCCTGCCTGCTGCAGGCAGGAATTACACTAATTACACAAATTGATTATTTCTGGAATTAGACAGAAATGTATGTTTAACGCCTTTTATACATCATTGCTAATTAGGTAAATGAATTATGCGCGAGGCTTTGGATTGACGCGAATTCTTGTGCTGGATTCAATATGGGGGTACAAGTCTCCCTCTTGGGAGATAAATCTGAAGACTTGAACCAGAAGGATTTGCAATTTCGGGAAGGGATAAAGTAGATTTAGAATCCGCAAACTTAATATAAACAGATTCAGTATTTTTTTGTAAATTATGTTTTAAATGAAAGGTAAAAAATATCCCATAAAGAAGCAGCGAATCCAAAAGGTCAATGAACCTTTTGCAATGGCTTATGATGTTTCTCTGGATTATAAACTACCTGTATTTTTAGAAAAACACAGAGAGGAATTAATCGATTTGTGTAAAAAACACCATGTAGAACGGATGTTTGTTTTTGGATCGGTTTTAAATAATAGTTTTTCATCAGAAAGTGATGTAGACTTTTTGGTTAAAATCAAGGAAGTTCCAGTAGAAGTTTATACAGATTCTTTTTTTGAGGTTTACGAAGGGTTGCAAAATATCTTAAATAGAAAAGTTGATTTGCTTACCGAGAAATCTGTCAGTAATCCATATTTCTTGGAAGAAATCAATAAAACAAAGACTTTGATTTATAGTGAATAAAGTCAAGAAACTATTATTCGATATAAGAGAGTCGATTGATTCCATTGAAAAATACCTGGGACCTGAACCAAGTCTTTCATTTTTTCAACAAAATAAAATGCTAAGAAGAGCTGTGGAAAGAGAGCTTGAAATTATTGGGGAGGCTACTAATAAGTTATTGAAAATAGATGCCAATATCCCAATTACAGATGCAAGAAGGATTGTAAGCTTAAGGAATTTTGTGATACATGCCTATGATGATGTTGACGCAATAGTAATTTGGGGGATTTTACAAAGTGATTTACCGGAGCTTAAAAAGCAGGTAAAGGAATTGCTTGGTTAATCATTTAGAATGAAGAATTAGGGAGATGAATGTATATCTAAAGTTGAGAATGACGTTATTGGTAATGGGTAGTAGTATTTGAGTCGATTAAATAGGCCTGAAGGGCCGGGATATCAGAGGGATGGTTGGAGGCCATTAATTGAGAATGTTGAATGAGGAGTGAAAAATGAAGAAAGGAAATATAAGAGCCAAGGAAAAAGTAAAAAGGCAAAAGTTTGAACTTTTCTAAAGTTCCGGATGACGGTTATGGATAGGGAAGGGAGTTTTTGAATTGATTAAATAGGCCTGAAGGGCCGGGATATCAGAGGGATGGTTGGAGGCCATCCCGAAAAATGGAGGCAGGGGCTCACCGAGATTTATTTTACCACAAAGAGCACCATGTCCCACGAAGAAAAAGTGAGAAAGGGAGAGGTTTTTTAAGTAATTCAGGCATTTTAATTAGGACAA
>NZ_JBHLWI010000076.1:0-1797 GCF_042432905.1 Fontibacter flavus
CGTCAGGCTGTGAAAAAACTTTCAGTTTTTGGAAAAAGCCGCATTTTTGGAGCGTATAGGGACTTCACAGGGTCTTGAACTTGAATTTGAGTCAACTTTATATTTGAATCGTTAGTTTTTAAGGATGGGGTTTCAAAGTTCAATAGGGCCTTGAATAGCCCAAAAAGGCTTGATTTTAAGGCCAAAGAAACCCTTTTGTAGTCGGGTTTCCAGTTTTGGATTATGAGTAAGAGGTCAGGTATTCCGAGGATATTGATCGTCCGCTTGAGGTTATAGACAGTCATGATCAGTGCAAACTCTCCATTGACTTTTTCCATTCCCCTCAAATCTGTGTAATCATATCCCCATTTTCTTTTGAGGGTTCCGAAGATATGTTCTATGATCATCTGTCTCCTTTTATAAAGGGCGGTGTTTTCTCGGATATTTTTGAGATTGGCTTCTACAGCATCTGCATATTCACTTCGTTCTATCTCGCGGCCCCCACTTTTTCTTCCGGTACAGAGGTCTCTAGCAGGGCAGGTTTTGCAGGCAGGTGTTCTGTATTTTTTGTACATGTGGCTGTCCCTCTGTCTTGTTTTTTTATGGAGGGTTCCCGTAGTAGAGAGTGTTTGTCCCTGTGGACAGGTATATGTGTCGGAACCATGATAATAGGTGAACTTGGTGACTAAGTAGTCTTCGGTTGTACCGAATTTGTTGGAGTTGACTATTTCATTGGGAGCTACTAGTGTATGGATTCCGTCATTCTGACATTCTTGGATTTCTCTTCCGTTGTGATATCCTTTGTCAGCGAGTACGGTAAAACCCTCTAATGATAAGTTGTCTTTGGCTTCAAGGGAGATATCATGGAGTGCGTTTCTATCATTTCGGTTGATCACGTGGGAACCTACCACGAGATTGTGTTGATCATCCACCGCTGCCTGAACGTTATAAGAGACTTCGACGACCTGTCCCTGAACCAGTAATGCTCTTGCTTCGGGGTCTGTGGTGCTGATCTGAGTATCCCCACTTTGATTGAGCTGTTCTTGTAGTATCTCGTAGTTGACTTTGTTTTCTTTAAAGTATTGGAGTTTCTCCTTAATGATCTGGATGTCTTGTTCCGACAGTTCGGAACTGTCAGCTTCGTCAAGCTGCCGGAGGTATTCTTCGGTCTTCTGCTCTATATAGCTGAGATGCCTGTCTATTTTGCTTTGGCTATAATTGTTCTTCTTGCTATTGGAGGCTCGGAACTTGGAGCCATCCACGGCGACTGTCTTTCCGCCGATCAGACCCGCCTCTTTGAGGAAGAGGGTGTAAAGTTTGAAGCAGTTTTTGAGTGCTTTGGGGTTGTCCTTACGGAAGTCGGCGATGGTGTGGTAGTTGGGCACCAGCCCACCGAGCAGCCATCGGACTTCAATGTTCCGGCTGCATTCCCTTTCCAGCCTCCGACTGCTCCGGATACCATTGAAATATCCGTAGAAGTAGAGTTTGAGCAGTGTTTTGGGATGAAAGGATGGTCTTCCGTCCATTGGATTGGAAGGCTTTTGCTCAAGGCCTTGATTCGGTTTTGGAGGTTTTGACACAAAACCGAGTAAGTCAAGGTCGAGTTTGTCGATAAAAGCGTCGATGACCCTGACAGGATTATCATTATCGACAAAGTCATCCAAGCTGGAAAATGTCAATTGGAACCGGTCAGTTCCTTGGATATAGTGCATAGAGATAAAATAGGATTGTTAAAAATAACCTCAACTAAATTTACTAAATTTAAGGAGATTGTGGAATAGCCAACTAAAAAACAGGAGAGGCTTTTTTCACAGTCTG
>NZ_JBHLWI010000077.1:0-1650 GCF_042432905.1 Fontibacter flavus
TCCTGTTTTGTGCAACGCGTGACCCAAAATTAAATTTTCATGTTCAATAGCCATTCCTGCTCCTGAGAGGGTTTTAAAATTTTGGTTCTTGCCTCTTTTGATTTGGGTAATGTGTATTTCAGTTGTTTAATATCCCTTATTTCATTTATAGCTTTCTCTGGTGATAGCTTAATTCTATTGACTTTTAAAAGTCTTTCCAGTTCCTTATAAACAGTGTATGCTGCAAAACATAGGCATATGTGGGCTTCTATGCGGTTTCTCAGACGGTGGTAAACAGGTCTGATCCTTAAATCGGTTTTTGAGATCCTGAAAGCCTTTTCTATTTGCCACAGTTGGGAATAATGGCCTATGACTTCTTCTTTGTCCAGCTGTGTATTAGTTAAATATCCTTTTAATCCGTCCCAGACCAAGTCCGCACCGTATTTCTGATAATCAATACTCACCTTAGCCTCTCCTTCCAACTTGAGGTATTTGTTATATCCCCGATTATTGATATGGTCTTTGTTGAGTTTTCCGCCCTTGACCTTTGCCTCAAGTCTTTTCAGGCCTTTCTCGCGGTTTACCGCATCCTTTTTGGCTCTGCCTGAAGAGTAGCTTACAATAAGCCTCCCGTTTTTGGATTTTACCTCCCGTGGCTTCCCCTCCTCTATCTGGAGACCAAGGATTTCCTGCTTTACGGCTTCGGATTCATTTTTCACTCTTCCCCCCAGTATGTATTGGTAGCCGTGATGTTGTAAAGCATCGATATTGGACTGGGACAATAGGGCAGCATCTGCAACAACAATGGGACTGTCTATGTCAAACTTCTTCTGAAAACTCTCCAACACAGGTATTAAAGTCTTTGTCTCGGATGTGTTCCCTTCAAAGATCTGGTAGCCGAGAGGAAAGCCGTTGTTACTAACCAAAAGGCCGATCATAATCTGCGGGTGCTGGTGCTTGCCATCCTTATTAAAACCCGGGATACGATAGTCATCAGGCTCAGAGGCTTCAAAATACAAGGTGGTCATGTCATAAAACACAATCCCTACATGGCCATTCAAAAGGCTCTTGGCGTAATCGAATGTGATTTGTTCAATTGATGGCTTGAGGGTTTGATCCAATTGGTCAAGGAAACGGTAAATGGAATAAACGCTTAAATCCAAATTCAGGTGCTTTTTAAAGTACTCCACTGTCTTCAACTTGCTTCCTGGGTATACGAGCCTGCATAAAACCAGACTCTTGAAGTAATCGCGTGACCCACCCTCTGGAAAACCTATTTTTTGATATATTTTCCCCAAAATAAGCTCGGCACCGATATTCTGTAAATGCTCATTTGAGAGGCCTTCAACAAAGCTTTCAACAATCAGATCGTCGTGCTCGATGAAAAGAGAAGAGAATCCCTTTAATTGATCTATCTGATTGTTTGCCAATAAAATAAGAAGTTCTTCTTCACGTCTGGTATTTGCAATACCGACGGTCTTGATGACTTTGTTTGTACGCTTGACCTTTTGGACAATCTGAATACTCACAGAACCGCTTTTATTCTTGTTTTTTCGTACAAACATGGGGCAAAAATAGCTCCGCGTGACCCAAATTTCAAATTATAAAACAGTAAGTGATTGATTTTCAATACTTATTTATTGTAGCGACGACGTCGCGCACAAAACAGGA
>NZ_JBHLWI010000078.1:0-2546 GCF_042432905.1 Fontibacter flavus
ATTCAACTTGCTCAGAAATCTTTCCCATAACAAAACCGTCATCCGGAACTTTAGAAAAGTTCAAACTTTTGCCTTTTTACTTTTGCCTTGGCTCTTAAATCATTCTTCATTTTTCACTCCTCATTCAACATTCTCAACCCTTTTGCCTTTTTACTTGGCTCTTTATTTTCCTCCGTGTACCAAAAGCCAAGCGCAGCGTCCTTTTTCCTTCCGAAATCCCACTTTTTACTTTTTACTTTTGCCTTGGCTCTTCAATCCTTCTTAATTCAACATTCTAAACCCTGAGCATCCCTACATATTGTTGATCTTTTTATCATTCCCATCATTGAACATAAGGATTGTAAATCTTCAAATCCTTAATCCTCAAATCGGTCCATATCAATCTGTTGATTAAAATCGACACCAAAATATTGACGTCAAAACTATCCTCATAACTGTAGACTCTTCCTGGCTCAAACACAAAATAAAGACTTGCATTTCCAAAACGTTTCTTGATCATATACTTATTCTCAAACTCTACATCGAGATGAGGTACATTTCTTAAAATCTTACTGACCAATGTGGGAATATTGGAATCCGGTTTGCTGAAAAAATACTTATGAACTAGCTGACTGTAAATTTCCTTACTTAACCCATTACCGTCTGAACTGAATCTTGTATTTCCTGGAGCCATTTCAATTTCATAATGCAGATAACCCTTTTCAAAATCAAGGTTTTGAAGCAAAAAATCCAAAGACCTTTTCATGTAATTCTGGGTAGTTTCCTTATTGTTGGAGCCCTCCATGTATTCCTTGAGGTTTTGAAGGACTGTTGTTTTTTTGATCAAATCTTTCCTGACACTCTTGAACTCAGAAACTTCCTGAAACTCCACCACAATTTTATGAGGATTGGTAAAATGCGTCACTGAAATTTCATAATCCAGTACTGAATCAGCTTTTGTTAACTGAACATCGAACTCTTTCTTGCTATTTGGCGATGATGAATTCAAGAAACCCAAAAACACTTCAGGATTCTCAATGGAAAATAAGTCACTGAACCTAATTCTACCATTGCCCAACCTGAAAATATCATCCGTAAAGGCTGGATTGGCATACTTGATAATTGCATTGGCATCCAAAATCAAGATAGGTGTGCTGAGCTGATCAAAGTACTTTCTCATAAAACATGGATTAACGTCGGTTTAATTATACATATCAAATAATTACCATTTAATGGTGATTAAAGCTAATTTTTACTAAAATAAACCTGTAAAAATTTATTTAATCAAATTTTAATTTGATATTCATTTCAAAAAATTGATCAAAAACCATTCCAATAAACCAAGATACCCATTAGAAAAATGGAATTAATTTGTATAATTAATGAAATTCCGGTCTAACCAGTTGTCCTGCTTCTCCAGAAGCTGGACTCCCTTCTGGTTCAAGTCTTCGGATTTACCTCCCAAGAGGGAGACTTGGACCCCAATATTGAATCAAGAATTCGAGTCAATTCGCAAGCTCTGCGCCTAATTCATTTTCTTTTGTTGCATTGATCAGAAAATCACATCAAAATCCCCCAGCTGCTAAAATGTAGAATTTAAAAATTTGTGTAATTTGTGTAATTTGTGGTTATCCTTTTTATCCTATCCGCGGTTCCTTATCACCGGCGTATCCGGGATGGCCTCCAACCATCCCTCTGATATCCCGGCCCTTCGGGCCTATTTAATCGACCAAAAATCCATTTTCTTCTCCAAAAATGTAATCCCTATCAGCACAAGAATTCGCGAAAATTCGCAAGCTTCGCGCATAATTCATTTACCTAATTAGCAATGATGTATAAAAGGCGTTAAACATACATTTCTGTCTAATTCCAGAAATAATCAATTTGTGTAATTAGTGTAATTCCTGCCTGCAGCAGGCAGGAGTGGTTATCTTTTCAAATCTATCCGCGGTTCCGTATCGCCGGCGTATTCAGACCATTCTCCGTTTTAGACAACGTCGCCGGCCTGCCTGACCGGCAAAGGCAGGCTCTGGAAACGGGCAACCCTCAATCAACCCAGGGTTCCGAGGCTTGCTGCCACTCACCCTGGGCTTTTACAGAACGCCCCCTTGGGGCTCTTTGGTACCCACCTAAATTTAGATTACCCAGCGCCGGCTGCTTAGCGTTCTTCCTTCGTCTTGTCCTAATTCATACGCCAGAATTATGTAGAAATACCTCCCCAACCTTTCAATTTTCTTTGTGATCCTTAGTGGTCTTAGTGGTATTTAAAAAACCTCTGTGAATCTCAGTGCCTCCTCGGTGTAATCCTGCCGGCTGCAGGCGGGTCTGTGTAATTCAAAAAAATTATCTGCGCCCTTCAGGCTCGTTTGGCTTCGATAGGGATTTCCCCTCAACCGGGATGGCCTCCAACCATCCCTCTGATATCCCTGCCTTTCAGGCCTATTCAACTTGCTCAGAAATCTTTCCCATAACAAAACCGTCATCCGGAACTTTAGAAAAGTTCAAACTTTTGCCTTTTTACTTTTGCCTTGGCTCTTAAATCATTCTTCATTTTTCACTCCTCATTC
>NZ_JBHLWI010000079.1:0-949 GCF_042432905.1 Fontibacter flavus
CACAGTTTTGCTGATGGTCAGCGATGGGGACTGTGTGATCGTGGTCGTTGCCGTTGCGCTCTGCTCGGAAGTCTCGTTGGTGTTCACATAAGCGGTGTTCACCAGGTCATCTCCCGCATCGATATCACTCTGGGTGGCTGTATAAACAGCGCTGTAAACCCAGGCCTCTCCGATGTCAAGCACACCGTCACTGTCAGCGTCTCCGCTTTCCAGGGCCGCTCCGCCTGCAAAAGGATCAGTTACAGCAACTCCGGTCAAACTCACGTTGCCCGTGTTGGTCACCGTGATCGTGTAGGTCAGGTCCTGTGGAGCCGAAATATTGGTAGCATCCACAGTTTTGCTGATGGTCAGCGATGGGGACTGCGTGATCGTGGTCGTTGCCGTTGCGCTCTGCTCGGAAGTCTCGTTGGTGTTCACATAAGCGGTGTTCACCAGGTCATCTCCCGCATCGATATCGCTCTGGGTGGCTGCATAAACAGCGCTGTAAACCCAGGCCTCTCCGATGTCAAGCACGCCGTTATTGTTCGCGTCTCCGCTTTCCAGGGCCGCTCCGCCTGCAAAAGGATCCGTTACAGCAACTCCGGTCAAACTCACGTTGCCCGTGTTGGTCACCGTGATCGTGTAGGTCAGATCCTGTGGAGCCGAAATATTGGTAGCGTCCACAGTCTTGCTGATGGTCAGCGATGGGGACTGTGTGATCGTGGTCGTTGCCGTTGCGCTCTGCTCGGAAGTCTCGTTGGTGTTCACATAAGCGGTGTTCACCAGGTCATCTCCCGCATCGATATCGCTCTGGGTGGCTGCATAAACAGCACTGTAAACCCATGCCTCTCCGATGTCAAGCACACCGTTATTGTTCGCGTCTCCGCTTTCCAGGGCCGCTCCGCCTGCAAAAGGATCCGTTACAGCAACTCCGGTCAAACTCACGTTGCCCGTGTTGGTCACCGTGATC
>NZ_JBHLWI010000079.1:1086-4794 GCF_042432905.1 Fontibacter flavus
CTTGCTGATGGTCAAAGAAGCATTCTGCGTGATCGTGGTCGTTGCCGTTGCGCTCTGCTCGGAAGTCTCGTTGGTGTTCACAAAAGCCGTGTTCACCAGGTCATCACCTGCATCAATATCACTCTGGGTGGCTGCATAAACAGCGCTGTAAACCCAGGCCTCTCCGATGTCAAGCACACCGTTATTGTTCGCGTCTCCGCTTTCCAGGGCCGCTCCGCCTGCAAAAGGATCCGTTACAGCAACTCCGGTCAAACTCACGTTGCCCGTGTTGGTCACCGTGATCGTATAGTTCAGATCCTGCGGAGCCGAAATATTGGTAGCGTCCACAGTCTTGCTGATGGTCAGCGATGGGGACTGTGTGATCGTGGTCGTTGCCGTTGCGCTCTGCTCAGAAGTCTCGTTGGTGTTCACAAAAGCGGTGTTCACCAGGTCATCTCCCGCATCAATCATCGCTTGGGAAACTACGTATGAGGTAGTATATTCCCAGTTTTCATTGGTATCAAGTTCATTATTGCCATTGGCATCACCGGAAGACAATGTCAGTGCAGTAGTACCATTAGTAAATGGATCTGTAACCACCACACCTGTTAAAGGAACATTTCCAGGATTAGTCACCGTAATGGTATAATCCAGAGTAGTTGGTCCATTGATTTGTTCAAAATTAACCGACTTGACAATAGAAACTCTACAGTCATTTATGGTCAAAGTCACAGCTGTTCTTTCCAATGAAACACATCCGGTAGTGCTGTTAACAGCTTCTGCATAATATGTTTTAGTACCAATGCTATTCAAAGTTGGCGCGCTCACTTGGCTACCTCCTTCTGCTTGGTCATACCATACTATTGTAAAGCCAGCTGGCACATCTGCCAATGCAGTCAAAGTCTGTATAGGGTCAGTGGCACAAGCTTCTAAATCACCCCTACTTGTTGGTGCAGCAGGTGCCTCATTGATCACCACTACCACAGGTTGAATGACAAAACATCCGGCAGTAGAAGTAGCTTTGATATAATAGGTGCCACTTACATCAACCGCTGTTGGGTCAGTCAATTCGGAATTGGCATCTGCATCTGAAAAATATCCCAATGAATTAAATCCTGAAGACCCTGAAGTAACGGCTGCTGCAGTCAAATCTACAGTACCGGGTTCACAAACAGGAGCAGGATCAGTTATCATCAAAACCGGTAAAGGATTAACAGTGATTTTAACTTCCACCCTATCGCTTTCACATTCATCATCATTGATCTGGCTTGCCCAAACCGAAAAAGTTCCGTCACCGCTTGTATTTGTATCCACTGAAGGAACTGTGGCCAATGGCGTGGTTGACGTTTCCGAATCATAAAAAATCAAACGATATCCTGGATCAGCTGTGATGTTATAACCCAAAGGACCTGAATTTTCACAAACAGATTCATCCACGAAATCAGTTGGATCCGGCGCAGTATTAGGTTGTGCAATTACAATTTGTAATGTTTCAAAACATCCCCTGTCATCTGTAATTGTTACATCATAAGTACCGGAAGACAAACCGGTCTGATCTTTCTGCCCTGCAACAAGACCGCTACCGTTTGTGGTAGACCATAAATAGGTATAAGGGCCTTTCCCGCCCTCAACTGTCAACGTAATAGAACCAGAGTTGTCATTTATACAATCAGAGTCTGTTTTAGTATAAGAAGCATCAAGCAAAGGAAACAACTGAACTGTCTTGGTAATGCTTTTTGAAGTTGCTCCATCTCCAGAAGTTAATGTAACGTTATAATTTCCAGCACCTGGGAAAGTAAAAGAAGGATTGGCTAAGGTTGAAGAACCTAAGCCCGCGAAATCCCAAGTATAGCTATATGCCGCATTATTCCCACCAGTAGTGAGGTTTTCAAAATTTACTTCAAAATCGTCACAGTTGGTTTCAAAATCAAAATTGGCAACAAGAGGGGTTCTCACCAAAAATCCAGGAGCAGAAAACCAACAATTAGAGCTTCTATCCAATTTTTCACAAGTTCCGCCAGCATTGGTTTTCCAACTCATAAAAAAGTTTTTGAGCTCAAACTTATCCCCCCAATTCCAGGTAAAAGTATCAATTGTTATAGGAACACCCAAAACTACACGAGTTCCTGGAAATAGACACAATATTTCTTGGCCAACAAATTGATCATTGATGAACACATCATATTCGACATAAACAGAATATCCATTCCCTGATGTCCCTCCAAACGTAGCTTGAATTTGACCATTAACAGGAGTTCCTAATGGCAGATCAAGATCCGCTGCAAACGGATCACCATTCGCATCAGTAAATACAAAATTACTTACTGTCACATTCTGGCTGCTACAACCAGTTTGCGCATTAACTTCATAATTGATTCCCAAATAGGAAATAATGAGAATCAAAAAGCTAAATGATTTAATTATCGTCTTCATAGCTTATTTATTAAATGTGAACAACCTGGTAAAGTAGTCCACTAGCATTCTTTTGATTTTTTTTAGGGAAACTGTACAGGGCCGAGAATTTCTCAAAAATCCAATGCACAGTTCCAATATTCATTCCTAACACCCGGTCAAAAAAACCTCCGGGCAGTACCTGGAAAAGAATCTCTATCCTTTCCGACGAATTCTCCGAGTTTACTCTCTGTAGAAAATCTCCCATAACAAATACATTTAAAAACCTTAAATTCAGATAGATAAACATCAAATCTCCTAAGAAGGGATCAAATATTTTCCATCAAACATAATTATTTGTCGTAAATATACATTTATTTGTTTTTCATATCCAAATGAAAATCAAATAATTTTCAATTGTAATACATTTTTATATATTTGAAATAATTTTTTTAGTATTTATAAAGCGTTTTTAGAGCAGAATAATTACAAAATAAATATTCAAAATGAAATTCCACAGCTTTCCCATGTTTCAAATCAGCTTTCGCTTTGTAATAAGCTCCCTTCCATAGATGAGAAAGCAGTAACCGTATGTTTAGCTTGAAACGCAAGATCTATTTCTATTCCAACCTGATCAACAGCCAAAAGAAAAGTAACTTCATACACGCTCTTCTCCTTGCTGCCTTTTGACCTCAGTTTGGTGAATTTCCACAACTGCCCAATCGATTTCATCTTCAGGCTTGGATTCGTATTGGCTATCTTCCTTTGAAAGATCGATTGACCAATTTGGTCTCACACCAATACTTAAAGTTGTGGTAAAGTGACCAGCAGATAGTTCTTTTTACTACTGGTCACTTTTAAAAACATTTACATTTTTTAAGGATAAATGTAAAACCTTCATTCTGATTGCAGTTCGTAGCTTCGGTAAAAATCATAAAATTTTGCGATAAATAAAAAATATTTTTTTGTGTTTATTTTATTTTTCCGAATTATATTCTATAAAATAATTTTTTCTGATTATGAAATGCAAAATATTTCATTTAGAATTAAAAATTATTTTCACTCAAAAATGGTCTTTTTTAAATAAAATCATCAAAAATTAAAATTTTTAGTAGCAAACAGGCGTTAAGGCTCTCTCTCAAGCTTATTATTTACTTAAGACATACCCATTAAAACTTCAGTATAACAAGGGTTTATATAGACAAACCAAATAAAAAAAGCTAACCGAACCTCAGTTAGCTTTTTTAGTTTTTAAACCGACGATAATTAACTTTTACATCCCTTGGGACCGATATCTTTATTGTTGTTGTTCTTTACTGTCTTTCTATTATCTCTCAT
>NZ_JBHLWI010000008.1:0-113533 GCF_042432905.1 Fontibacter flavus
AACTTGAATTCATTTACAATTAAAGTTTTAAGGCTTCCAGCACTCCCTGCTTTCGGAAGCCTTATTTTATATCTCTAATATAATGAATTTCAGTTAATTAACCACTAACTAAACGGCATTAATTGTTAATTAGTGATTAGTGATTTGTCACACCCCAAACTGCCGCAAATGATGATCTGTATGTTTCCATACCAAAATTCCCCACTCCCTGTGATTGAGTGGTCCGAAAAAGGGGTGGAAACCTTGGAGTTGGTGTGTGATGCTGCCAAAGGCTTGCAGGGTATCGATTAGCCCTTGCTTTTCTTCAAGAAATTTCTCCTGGGAAACCTTCCCTTTCATATCAAAGCGTTTGGGGCCTTTGACAAGCTTGGGAAATTCTTTTTTGAAATAGAAAAAGTAGTACTTCCCGAGCAGCTGTTTGAAGTTCGCCTTCCTCTCTGGTGTAGGAGACTTCAAAACTGCCGCCGCCACCTCCCGCGCATGTGCCAACATTTCCTCCACCTGCATACTTCCCCAGTGCCCTTGGTCTCCAGCTTGAAGTTTCGATACGCGGTCAAGTAACTCTTGGCGATTTTCCGGGTGTAGGATAGATTTTTTCATTTAGTATGGTGGTTTTGGGTGAGGTTCATGTAATTTTAAAGCTACTAACTTTTCGTTTATTTTCTATTCTTAAACCTAGACAGTTATATGAAGAAGAAAATCCTTCAATCCTATGACTTCCACAGTTGATTCATAGAGGTATCGGTTTTCTCCAGGTGTAATGACAAAAAGCTTGGTAATCCCCAAGTCATCCATGGCAAGATAACTTCCTTTGGTCAATTTGGGAGAAAGGCTGAGCTTGATCTCCGCTGCTGCAAGCCTAAAAGTCAAGTCATGTATGCTTACATCGATTTTGGATCCCTGCAATTTTAAAATTTGTTTTTAAAATTGCAGGGATAAATCATAAGTTTTTATCAAATTCATTGAAAGCTGAAAATCAGTTTGATCACAAAAACCTAATTAGTGAGTTAGTTAAAATTTTATTTTATGAATAAGGTTTTTATATCAATACTCTTCCTTTCATTACTGAATTTAGAAGTTTTTTCTCAAACTCAGGAATAACTTTAACTTCAAAAATCATAATCCTAGAAGTAAGTCTTTGGCATTTTTAGCTTTTATTTTTCCCGATTTCACTTTTGTTGGAAAGGAAGACTCCCACACAATTCCCAATAATTTCTCTCCAATCCTGTAAAATCTCTTAACTTTGTGCCCGCATTCGAGTGTTATACTGCACCATTTGCGGCTGTATCAAAGGCTTTTCCAATCCTTAGCAGCGTTACATTGTAATTATCTTGGGGACAAACCCCATCAAGCTATAGAAGACTGTGAAAAAATACCAGGAGTTCAAACAAGTAGATTATCCTCAGATAGGAGAAAACGTGCTGTCATTCTGGAAAGAGAAAGACATATTCAACAAATCAATCACCAACAGGGAAGGTGCTGATACCTTCACATTCTTTGAGGGACCTCCTTCTGCCAATGGTACACCAGGCATTCACCACGTGATGGCCCGTACGCTGAAAGACATTTTTTGCCGTTACAAAACCCTGAAAGGGTTTCAGGTAAAAAGAAAAGGCGGATGGGATACCCATGGCCTTCCTGTGGAATTACAGGTAGAAAAAGAACTGGGTATCACCAAAGAGGATATAGGCAAAAAAATCACTGTAGAAGAATATAACCAAAAATGCCGTGAGACGGTCATGCGTTTCAAAAACGAATGGGATGACCTGACTGAAAAAATCGGTTATTGGGTTGATTTGGATGATCCTTATATCACTTTTGAAGCCAACTATATCGAATCCCTCTGGCATTTGCTCAAAATGCTCTATGAAAAAGGGCTACTGTACAAAGGCTACACCATTCAGCCCTATTCCCCTGCTGCAGGTACCGGTCTTAGTTCTCACGAACTCAATCAACCCGGCTGCTACAGGGATGTGAAGGATACCTCCATCACCGCTCAGTTTAAGTTAAAAGCACAGGACAACACCTATATCCTTGCCTGGACTACTACACCTTGGACTTTACCGTCCAATTCAGCCTTGGCTATTGGGGAAAAACTGGATTATATAAAGGTCAAAACCTTCAATCCCTACACCCATGAACCCATGTTTGCCATCTTGTCTAAAGCCAGGATGAATGCTTATTTCAATCCAAAGGCCCAAGAGTTGTCATTGGCAGATTACAAGCCAGGTGATAAGTTGATCCCTTTTGAAATTGTAGAAGAATTCAAAGGGAAATCCATGCTGGGTTGGGAATATGAACAGCTCTTCCCAATCGAGGCATTACATCTTCCTCACCCTGCCTTTACTGTAGTGGCTGGAGATTATGTGACCACTGAAGACGGTACCGGTATAGTCCACCTGGCCAAAGCCTTTGGTGCGGACGACTTTAGAACTTTGGTGCAGAATAATGTACCCGGTGTATTTGTCAAAGACAACCAAGGAAACGATATTCCTGTAGTGGACAAGCAAGGCAAATTCCTTCCTATAGTAGGAGAATACCTGGCTGCCAAAATGAAGGAGCATAGCATCACCGCACATAAGGAATTTGGCGCTGACGACTTCTTTGTCAAGAACTACACCAATGATGATGAATCCGACAAGGAATTTAAAAACACGGATATCATCATTTCCATCATCCTTAAAAATGAAAATAAGGCCTTTAAGGTAGAAAAATACGAGCACAGCTATCCGCACTGCTGGAGGACTGATAAGCCAATTCTTTATTATCCATTGGAAAGCTGGTTTATCAAAACCACCGCCTACAAAGACAAACTGGTAGCATTGAACAAAACCATCAACTGGAAGCCTGAAGCTACCGGTACTGGTCGATTTGGCAACTGGTTGGAAAACCTGGTAGATTGGAACCTGAGCCGATCCAGATTCTGGGGAACACCCCTGCCTATCTGGAGGACTAATGACGGAACTGAAGAAAAATGTATCGGTTCTGTAGCCGAATTACAGGCAGAGATGGAAAAATCCATTGCAAAAGGCTTTATGAGCAAATCCCCTTGGGAAGGAAAAGAAATGGACCTGCACCGTCCTTATGTGGATGATGTAGTGCTTGTTTCCTCCAAAGGTGAAAAGATGTTCCGTGAGCCGGATCTTATCGACGTATGGTTTGACTCTGGGGCCATGCCTTATGCCCAGTGGCACTATCCATTTGAAAACGAAGACATCTTCAAAGCCAACTATCCGGCAGATTACATTGCAGAAGGTGTGGACCAAACCAGGGGTTGGTTCTTTACCCTACATGCCATCGCAGGTATGCTCTTTGATTCTGTGGCCTTCAAAAACGTCATTGCCAATGGTCTTGTACTGGACAAAAACGGCAACAAGATGTCCAAGCGTCTGGGCAATGCCATCGATCCATTCAAAACATTGAAAGAATATGGCCCTGACGCCTTGCGTTGGTACATGCTCAGCAATGCCAACCCTTGGGACAACCTGAAATTCAACTTGGATGGTGTCGCTGAAGTACAAAGAAGATTCTTTGGAACTTTACAGAACACCTATAATTTCTTTGCCCTTTATGCCAATCTTGACGCATTTGTCTATGAAGCAGGCAAGTCGGTACCAGTAAAAGACAGAGCTGAACTGGATCAATGGATCATTTCCAAACTCCAATCTTTGATCGCCGAGGTAGAGTCCGCCATGGACAACTATGACGCCACCAAAGCTACACGCGCCATCATGAACTTTACCGTGGACCAATTGTCCAACTGGTATGTAAGGTTGGCCAGAAAAAGGTTCTGGAGAGGCGATATGACCCAGGATAAGCAAGCTGCATATGAAACACTATATGAATGTCTGATTTCCCTGACACAGTTGATGTCTTCCTTTGCTCCGTTCTATGCAGATTGGATGTATCAAAACTTAACCGAAAGTAACAGGGAGGCAGGTCAGAAACTACCTGAGTCGGTTCATTTAGGCGACTGGATACCAGCAGATCAATCCTTGATACAAGAAGATTTGGAAGCTAGCATGGATCTGGCACAGCGTATCTCCTCCTTGGTTCACTCGTTGAGAAAGAACCCAAAGATCGGCATCAAAGTGCGTCAGCCGCTGCAGCGTATCATGATCCCTGTCCTGGATGAAAAAACTAAAATCCAGATCCAGCATATAGAAGAATTGATCAAATCAGAGGTGAATATCAAAGAAGTGGAATATCTCGATGATGCTTCCGGTGTGTTGGTGAAAAATATGAAGCCAAACTTACCTGTTTTAGGAAAAAAACTGGGACCTAAAATGCGCTTTGTCGTGGCTGCGATCAACAGTTGGGGACAGGAGGAAATTTCCCAGATCGAAAAAGAAGGGAAGATAACTGTACAGGTAGAAGGTGAAACCATTGAGCTTCTGTTGGAGGAGGTCCTGATCAGCTCACAGGATATCCCGGGCTGGTCTGTTGCTACTGACCAGGGATTGACAGTGGCTTTGGATGTGACACTGACCGAAGAACTGAAGCAGGAAGGTGTGGCCAGAGACCTGGTCAATAGGATCCAAAATCTTCGTAAAGAGATGGGCCTGGAAGTTCAAGATAAGATTATGATTCAAGTTGTCAGACATGATGAATTGGTGAACAAGGCATTGACAAATTTTGCCCCCTATATCCAAACCGAAACCCAGGCTTTGTCGTTGGAATTGGTTGATTCTATCAACAGTCCAATCATCTTGGATATGGATGATTTTGAATTATCCGTGAAAGTAGAAAAAGCATAAGCTTATAAAATAAACAGCCACAGATGCTTAAGAATTTGAAAAAATTCCTTAAATCTGTGGCTTTGAACTGATATCGATGAAGTATTTCAAATATTTTGGCATTGCCCTAGTGATCATTCTTCTTGATCAGGCAGTAAAAATGATCGTCCATTACCAGATGGATTTTGGCACGCCAGGCCAGATCAAAGTCTTTGGTGATTGGTTTAAGCTCCATTACACCACCAATCCAGGGATGGCATTTGGAATGCAGCTGGGCACAGAATATGGTAAACTTATTCTGACCAGTTTTAGGTTAGTGGCCATGTTTGGGATAGGCTATTATTTGTACCACATCATCAAAAAGAAAATGCATACAGGTTACCTGATCTGTATTTCCATGATTTTGGGAGGAGCTATCGGGAATCTGATCGATAGTGTTTTCTATGGGGTCTGGTTGAACAATGCACCCTACAACGCGCCAACACCTTGGTTTCATGGTCAGGTAATAGACATGTTCTACATTGACATATGGGAAGGGTTCCTGCCCGAATGGATTCCGGTATGGGGAGGAAGTTATACCGCTTTATGGCCGATCTTTAACATTGCCGATGCAGCCATTTTCGTTGGCGTAGCCATTATCCTGATCTTTCAGGGAAGGTTTTTTGATGAAAAATTGACCGAGCACAAAACCGAGGAAATCGACGAGATACAGCAACAACTTATTGAAGGTGAAGAAAAAACTTCTTCCAATAACGCTTAAATGAAAGGCCTTCGGGCCTTTTTTATTTTCTTGCCCGATTATTTTTCAGTGCTGTTAATTATGTTTGCCATTTTCTCCTAGAGAAATAATAAATCCGCTGTATTAAACCGGTTCTCCACAATATTTACAATAATTCGAGTCCTCATCCAGGTGCCTAGATTTACAGGTTTTACACACCTTATTTCCTGTATGGTGCACTTTTCTCTGAACTGCTGTGAGTTCTGAGCTGACAATTCCGGTAGGAACAGCTATGATCGCATAGCCAAGCAGCATAATGACAGAAGACAAGAACTTACCCACTGGTGTCAAGGGAGTAATATCCCCATATCCTACTGTCGTCAAGGTTACTATTGCCCAATACATCGAAACCCCTATGCTGGTAAACCCACTTTCTGGACCTTCGACGATAAACATGATAGTACCAGCTATCAATACAATGGTCAATACTGTTCCAACAAAAAGCTGGATTTTGGTCCGGCTATTTCTCAAGGCAGTTTTCAAGGTCTCCGCTTCCCTCATATACCGGCCCAGCTTGAGAATTCTGACCACTCTTAGCAGTCTTAATCCTCTAATTACCACCAAAAACTGCGTATTGATCAGAAACAGGCTGAGGAAGGTCGGAATAATGGCCAATAAATCCACTAGCCCATAAAAACTCAAGACATAACCCCATTTATTTCTGCTCAACCAAAGTCTAAGGCTATATTCAATGGTAAAAAGGATTGTAAAGACCCACTCCAGAATGTAAAATTCATGATGATATCGTTCATTTAGATATGGCTCTGAATCTAAAATAACTACAAAGAGTGAAGCCAAAATCAAAAAAAGCACACTCAAATCAAAATTTTTGGATGCCCTATCATCATGTTCAAATACAATATGGGCGATGCGGGATTTGGTTGGTAAAAAAGACATATTACATTTTAGAAGGTATCGGAAATATACCACCTAATTTAAAAATTTCTTAGAAAAAGATAATTTGGGTTGAATGTTTAGACAGAGAAAAAGTATGGATAACTATAAGATTAAATTTGAGATTTAAATTACCTGAGAATGGTAGCCTTTCTGGATATGTGATATATTCTGGAATAGCACTAAAAACCCTTGAGGGAAATAATTACGCATTTTGTTTTTTTGAACAAATAACTACCCGGTTTCAAACAAATACGATTAAATTGACAATCATGGAAATATTCATCATCTCCCTTACCGCTTTTATAGTCGCCATCCTGACCTTCTTTTCAGGTTTTGGATTGGGGACAATTCTCACCCCTGTCTTTATGGTTTTCTTTCCGGTCGACCTGGCCATTGCCTTGACGGGAGTCGTCCATTTTTTCAATAACCTGTTCAAACTGGCCCTAGTGGGTAAAAATGCAGACAAAGACGTTCTGATCCGCTTCGGCATTCCCGCAGTGGTTGCAGCTTTTGTGGGCTCATGGGTATTGCTCAACATAACGAATTTGGATCCTCTTTTCAGGTATGACTTGTTCGGGAAAACCTTTATTGTTGAACCGGTAAAATTTATCATTTCTATTCTCCTGATCATTTTTGCCGCTATGGACCTGATCCCTTATTTCCAAAAACTGCAATTCGGGAAAGATAAATTGCCTATTGGGGGCGCATTGAGCGGATTCTTCGGAGGCCTCTCCGGTAATCAGGGGGCTTTGCGTTCCGCTTTTTTGATCAAAGCGAGCCTTTCCAAAGAAGCTTTTATCGGGACCGCAGTAGTCGTATCCACCTTTGTAGACTTTACCCGATTGAGCGTTTATGCCACAAGATTTGTCAGTACCGACCTCAGTGACAATATACAACTAGTAGTGATCGCCACCCTTTCCGCAATAGCAGGGGCTTATTGGGGCAATAAACTTTTGAAAAAAGTGACCTTGAAATTTTTGCAGTTGACTGTTGCGATCATGCTAATTTTGATTTCTATTGCCTTGGGTGCAGGTTGGGTTTAAAAAGAATATCCTTATCCAATATCCTCTTTCATGATAATTTGAAATTTCTTAAGCACCAATGTTTTACGTTTCTTTATCTTAAATTTTTTTTATACCTAAAATTTTATCAAGTGTTTTTTTTATCAAAATAAATATTGTAATTCAAAGAAAACTAAAACCCTCATTCTATGAAAAAACTTTGTTACCTTATTGTTGTCTTCACCATGTTTACCACATCATCTTTTGCTCAAATTGAAAAAGGCGGTCAATTGGTAGGCGTTCAGTCTCTTTTTGTGAAAAGTTTTCCAAAAGATGATGCTTACATCTCAAAATCCTACAACACAGATTTTTCCTTGTTCCACCTATTTATGGTCAGCAATAGAATTGGTCTGGGCTACTTTACCAATCTCAATTTTGCCGGATCAACGTCAGAAGGCCAAGTTTCCTGGGGGGATAATGTGACATATAAAAACAGGAACTTAACGGGGCACATCGGGCCAATTTTAAGGTATTCTATTCCGATCAGCGAGAAAACATATATTTTTCCCCAATTCATGACAGGGCTGGGTATTAACCGGTCAAAATATGAAACAGAGCAATTCGGAAGTTCTTATATGAACAAATCATCCGGCAGGTCTTCTTTAACTGAAATTCAAATCGGTATGTCTAATTTCTTGAGTCAAAGGGTTGCCCTGGAAACAAAAGTAGGGTACGGCTGGGCAACGGTCAATCAGAATGATCAAAAGACTAAGATAAATGCACTTGGCGCCAGTTTTGGTGCAGTTTTGTATTTCAATAAAAAAGTGAAGATTTAGATTCCAATTAGAAGGGAACAATTTTCGCAGAGATGCAATTATATTCTGAATAGTTATCTTTGAACTTACACAAAAAGCACAAGCGTATCCTATTAAAAATAATTGCAAATGAAAGTAGAAAAAAATAAAGTAGTCGCCATTGCTTATGAACTGCATGTGGACGATGGTGAAAATGGAAAAGAGTTCTTTGAAAAGGTCTCCAAAGATACCCCTTTTTACTTCCTTTTTGGAGCGGGGAATATATTGCCTAAACTGGAAGAAGCCATTGAAGGCAAAGCAGCCGGAGAAGGCTTTGAGCTCTTCATAGATTTTGAAAATGGTTATGGAGACTATGATGAAAGCAAAAAAGTCATCGTTCCCAAATCCAATTTCAAAGAAAACGGCCAAAAACAAAAAAACCTCCTGAAGGTGGGCAAAGTAATCCCCATGAAGGATGACCAAGGCAATCAACTCCGCGGTGAAATCATCAAGATTGACTATAAAGGCGTGCACATGGATTTCAATTCCCCCTTAGCTGGCTTAGACCTGTATTTCAAAGGAGAGATTGTCTCTATCCGTGAAGCCGAACCGGAAGAAATTGATCATGGCCATGTGCATGGACCAGGTGGGCATCACCATTGATCGAAGAATAAAAAATGGAGAATTATGAATTAAGAATGGAAAGATGAAAAAAATCAGAACAGCTTTGGTGGGATATGGGTCTGTTGGAGAAAAAATGCATGCCCCTTTAATTTCGGTTTGTGAGGACCTCGAATTGGTAGCCGTAGTAGAAAGAAATCAGGAAAGATCGAAAGAAAAATATCCTAATGTTCAAATTTTCCGAAACCTGGAAGATCTATTAGAAGCCGATGCTGCAGATTTGATTGTGATCGTCACTCCAAATGAATTTCACTTCCCTTTTGCAAAAATGGCCTTAGAGTCCGGCAAGCATGTAGTAGTGGACAAGCCTGTCACCATTCACTCCTTTGAAGCTGAAATTCTGAAGCAACTGGCCGAATCCAAAGGTCTTGTGCTTTCTGTATTTCAAAACAGACGATGGGATGGAGATGTCCAGACCATCCGAAAAATCCTGAACGAAGGAACCTTGGGAAGAATTGTTCATTTTGAATCTCATTTTGACCGGTTTAGGCCGCAGCTTGTGGACAACTGGAGGGAAAAGGATGTTCCGGGCAATGGTATCACCTATGACTTGGGAACGCACCTTATCGACCAAGCGGTGATGCTTTTCGGGAAACCTAAATGGGTGTACGCCGAAATCCTCAAACAAAGAAATGATGCTTTGGCAGATGACTTTTTTGACATCACCCTGATGTACGAAGGCATGAAGACAAGATTGACTGCCAGTGTTTTGGTCAATTTACCCATGCCAAAGTTCCTTGTTTTGGGAGAAAAAGGCAGCTATGTCAAATACGGTTTAGATGTGCAGGAAAAAGCTTTCAAATCAGGACTGAAACCCGAAGGTGAAAACTGGGGATTGGAGGGCGCCGAAGCCTGGGGCACCGTGCATCTGGAAAATTCAGTCACAACCTATCCCACTGAACGGGGGGATTACCGCCACTTCTACCAAAACATTGCAGATACGATCCGCGGTCAGGCAAGTTTGAAGGTAAAAATGGATGAAGCCATTTTGGTGCTAAAAATCATTGAAGCAGCTTTTTTGAGTCATCAGGAAGGAAAAAGGATAGCCTTATAAGCTATCCTTTTCTATGGCATCAAGCTCCCGGCAAAGAAATCCCTTTTACCTTTCGATAAAGCGACAGGGCATATTTGTCAGTCATTCCTGAAATCAGGTCCACCAAAGACCTTAACAAAGGATAAGGATTGACCTGTGCCCCCCATCCTTCCAAGGGAAAATCTGCCGGCAACAACCTGAGTATACTTTTGTCCTTACCTGAATATAGCTCAGTCTGATAGAATTTATGGTTGAGGGCTCTGGAAAAAACTTCCAACAAGCCTTCCAAAACCTGGAATCCTGCAGCTTCTTTTTCCAAAACTGGTTTTGACCTGTAAATTTTTTCAATGGAGAGATTGGAAATTTTTGATAAAGCAGGTGCAGAAGGGATAATGTCAGTAAGCGCTTTGTCAAATTCTCCTTTGAGCATTTCTTCCTCCTTTTGTTCAAATGCCGCTACACATTCCTCGATCAACTTCCCGATAGTCATCGCCCGCATGATGGCTAACTTCTGAGCTTCTGTTGGGTATTTTTCCAGTTTTCCAGGCTGAAATTTATCTCCCAAAATATCTCCCATCAGGGCAATACTTTCTTCAAACCTTACCAAACCCAATGTACAGCCATCTTCGAGGTCAATAATGCTGTAACATATATCATCTGCCGCCTCGACCAAAAAGGCCAATGGATGTCTCATCCAACAATCAGAATTGATTTTTGCCAATCCCAATACATCCGCCAAGTGTTCAAAATCTTTAAGCTGGTCAGTGAAGAAACCGAATTTCTTCTGGCTTCTTCGGCTTTTATCCCTTTGGAAAACCTGAGATGGTCGAGGATATTTGGTAAAGGCAGCAAGCGTGGCATAGGATAACTGTAGCCCATTATTTGGCGAAACCAGCATTCTGAATCCTTGGGCATTACCTTCAAAATTACAAAGGTCATCCCATTCCTGAATTCTGACATGAGGCTGCCATACAATGCCATAAGGATGGTGCTTAAAAAAATCAGATATCGCTTCTTCTCCTGAATGACCAAAAGGAGGATTCCCTATATCATGTGTCAAAGCCGAAGCAGCTACAATTGCGCCAATATCTGAGGATTGTATTTCTAATGACTGTAGTGAAGGATATTTTTTCAACAGGAATTCTCCCGCAGCCTTTCCCAAAGACCTTCCTACACTTGACACTTCCAAACTATGGGTCAGACGGGTATGGACAAAATCGTGTTCAGGAAGTGGAAATACCTGTGTTTTATCCTGTAGGTTTCTAAAAGGTGCGGAAAATATGATCCTGTCATAGTCTCTTTCAAATTCAGTCCTAGAAGAATCTTTAAGCGGAAGATGTTTTTTGGAAGCATCAAACCTTCCGGAAGCCAGTAATTTTTCCCATTGCATCATGGTCAAAAATACTAAAGCTATCACGAATAGCTCTAAAAAATGGTAAAAAAAGAAAAACTGATACAGTTTGGCACTATGGTTGTAAAGACAAAATAGAATATCATCCAACTTAAACTAACTATGAAAAATTTAATCAAATCATTCTTTTTGGGTCTTGCTGCAATTTTGGTGGCTACATCCTGTGACATGGAACGTGATGAAAGCATCGCTGAAGGAAATGCCAAAGTAAATATTTTCCTGATTGATGCTCCAGCAGATTATGATGAAGTATGGGTAGAAGTACTTGGTGTAGAAATTCTCCCTAAAGGTGGCAATGAAAGCAACGAAAGTGCCTGGATCAATCTTCCTTATGAGAAAAATGACCAAAAGATCAATCTTTTGTCTCTAACAGGTGGTGCTTCTGAACATTTGGGAGAAGTCGAAGTCCCTGCAGGTGAAATTTCCCAGATCAGACTTTTATTGGGAGATGATAATTACATCATGCAGAACGGTCAGAGATTGGAATTAAAAACTCCTAGCGCCCAGCAGAGTGGTCTAAAACTAAAAGTAGACAAACCGCTAAATCCGGGAATCTCTTATGACTTGGTCATTGACTTTGATGCTTCCAGATCCATCGTAAAAGCAGGAAATTCAGGACAGTACATTTTGAAACCAGTATTGAGAGTTGTAGCAGAAGCATCTGCTACGATTGAAGGAACTGTATTGCCTCTTGAGGCAGGACCAGTAGTAGTATCCGCCATCATCGAAGAAGATTCTGTGGGTACTTTTGCAGATGACAACGGTCTATTTGTAATCAGGGGACTGAGGGGCGGAAACTATACTTTGGTATTTACTCCAAATGAGGGTTATCAGGAAAAAGTTGTCGAAGACATCATTACTGAGTTAGGTCAAGTAACCAAATTGGACCTCGTAGAACTGGAAGAAGTAGTTGAAGAAGAGCCAGAGGAAGGCGAAGGAGAAGGATAATTAAACTATTGATAGAGCCTGGGTAGGACCCAGGCTTTTTTATTGACCAACAATTTTTAGCACGAACTCCAAATGGATTAATCGGGTAACACCACATGATTTTCTTCAAGATCTAACTGAACTTAAAAACATCTCATTGAGCTTATCGTTTGGAATTAGAACAGCTGAATTGTATTCAGTTTAGTGAATACTTGAGCAAGATTTTGATTAATAAGGCCAATAAAACTACCTTTGGGTGTGAGAAAAATTTACCTAACCATTGCCCTTACACTTTTTCTTTTTGCCTCCTGTTCTGAAGATTCAGAACGATCAAAAGGCTTGGTAAATGTTTTTATCATTGGTTCGCATGGTGAATTTGATGAGATATGGCTGGAAGTTTTAGGGGTGGAGATCAAAACAACAGGTACTCGGGGAATGGATAATGCTGATCCGGTTTTCCTTGCCAATACGCAGACAGATAAAAAAATCAATGTAGCATCCCTTACAGCAAACTCACAGGTATTGCTGGGCCGAGGTGAATTTTCAGAAGCTAACATCACAGAAATCACACTGAAGTTTGGAGATGACCATTATGCAGTCATCAACGGACAGAGATTCTCCATCTCGTTTGCTTCCAATGCATCAGCCGAACCTAAGTTCCTGGTCAACTATGATATCTTCGGTGGGATATCCCACGATATCTTCCTGGATTTTGATGCTTTCCAGTCATTCGAACTCGTAGAGGGTCCTGAGCCCAGGTTTATTTTAGAGCCTCAAATCAGGCCATTTCTTTCCTTAAATACAGGAAGGGCAAGTGGCAGAATCAGCCCCGCCAATCAAAAGGTAGCCATCTTTGCAGTAGAAAATGAACAATTGATCTCCACTACTGGCAGTCAGGCATCTTCTGGAGATTTTGCGCTTCGTGGACTGGAAGAAAACAAGCGCTATAAAGTGTACATTTTTCCCTTCAGCAATAATTTTCTGCCTGATACACTTGACAGTGTATCTGTCAATTTAAGGCAAAACACTGCCTTGGGCACCATCACCTTAAGACCTGTAGAATAATATGATGGACAGTCATCAGAAATTCATGTTACGTGCATTGGAATTGGCCGAACTTGGAAGAGGCGCTACAAGCCCCAATCCCATGGTGGGCTGTGTCATCGTCCATGAAGGCAAGGTAATCGGGGAAGGCTACCATGAGATTTATGGAGGCCCACATGCTGAACCCAATGCAATTCAATCGGTACAAAACAAGAACCTACTTCCTGAATCTACTGTTTATGTCACTTTAGAGCCATGTGCCCATTGGGGAAAGACACCTCCATGTGCCAATTTATTGGTAGAAAAACAAGTAAAGAAAGTAGTAGTAGGGGCGCTTGACAGCAACCCATTGGTAGGGGGAAAAGGCATTCAGATTCTTAGAGACGCAGGTATTGAGGTAGTAACCGGCATCTTGTCTGACAAGATAAGGAATCAAAACAGGCGCTTCTTTACCTATATAGAAAAGAAAAGGCCCTATATCCTACTCAAATGGGCACAGACCGAGGATGGCTTTATAGCCAGAGAAAATTATGATTCTAAATGGATCAGCAGCCAATATAGTAGACAATTGGTACATAAGTGGCGATCAGAGGAGGACGCCATTATGGTGGGAACCCTGACAGCACAATACGACAACCCCAAACTCAACGTACGGGATTGGGAAGGTAAAAACCCAGTAAGGGTTGTTATAGACCGGAAGCTTTTACTGAACCCTGACCTTTATCTTTTTGACCAAAGTCAGGCTACCCTCTGTTATAATCAAATTCAGGAAAAAACAGAAGGATCCTTACAACATGTTAAAATGGAAGACGGCTTTGATATAGAGGCTGTTCTTTCTGACTTATACCATAAAAAAATCCAAAGCATCCTTGTCGAAGGTGGTGCCCAATTGCTAAAAAAATTCATCGAAAAGGAACTTTGGGATGAAGCAAGGTTTTTTACTGGAAACATAGCCTTTGGGCAAGGCATAACTGCGCCGAAATTGACAGGGGTACTTCAGGAAGAAATAAACATTATGGGAGATAAGCTTCAAGTTTTTTTCCCAAAGAGATAAAATAGATTTCTAATAAAAGATGGCAGAATCAATATACATCCCAGAATCCGCAACCAAAGCTGAAAAATACCAAGCTATCCTACCACAAGTTGAATCACTGATTTCAACAGAAACTGATTCTTATGCTAACCTTGCCAATGTGGCTGCGGTTTTAAAGGAAACTTTTGGATTTTTCTGGGTGGGTTTTTACTTGGTGAAAGAGGATCAATTGGTCTTAGGGCCATTTCAAGGACCTTTGGCCTGTACAAGAATTGCTTTTGGAAAAGGCGTTTGTGGAACAGCTTGGAAAGAAGCCCAAACTCAATTGGTTCCGGATGTAGATGCTTTCCCAGGCCATATCGCCTGCAGCTCTGCTTCTAAGTCAGAAGTCGTTGTTCCTGGCTTTAAAGAAGAAAAAGTATGGATCGTACTCGATGTGGACAGTGACAGACTTGATGATTTTGACCAAGTTGATGCCGAACAACTCGAAAAACTGATGCACATTGTCAGCAAATATTGCTAATTGGGATTTGGTGATTGGTGATTGGTTATTTGTAATTAGTAATTGATCATTGGTCATTTCACCGAACCTCCCACTTTTCAATATACTTCGGTTCGAATGCAGCCATTTTATCGAAGATTTCCACAGGGTCACTGCTCACAATCAGAAGATCCAATTGTGCCTGATGTAAAAATCCTTGCTCACTCGCATGATTTAAGAAACTAATCAGCCCTTCATAGTATCCATTTACATTATATAAGGCAAGTGGTTTTTTGATATAGGCCAATTGATTGAGTGTCATGATTTCAAAAAGTTCTTCAAAGGTCCCAATACCTCCCGGCATGGCAATGAAACCATCTCCTTTTTCAGCCATCAGCCATTTCCTATCCCGCATGGTCTCTACCACAGTAAGCTCAGTACATCCTGTATGGGCCACTTCTATATCAACCAGTTTTTGGGGAATGATCCCATACACCTGCATACCTGCCTCAAGCATGGCATCTGCGATGACCCCCATTAACCCAACATTGCCTGCACCATAGACCAAGGACATATCCCTTTTGATCATTTCTTTGGCTAAGGCTTTCGCTCCTTCTGCGAAGACTGGGTTTTTACCTTTATTTGAACCGCAATAGATGGTGATCTTTTTCATATTTCAAAGGTATAAAAAAACCCGCTTTTGGCGGGCTCTTTGGATTTTACTATTTGGGTGGATCAAACGGCTTTCTGGTTCAATGCATCAATAAGTTCCCGTTTCAATTTTCTTTCTCTATCCAGTGTGTTTTTCCTATGCTGGTCAAATTCTTCCCTGGTTTCTTCCAAATCTTTTTTGGCCTTGGAAATAACCTTGAAACTTTGGCTGAATTTATAGAGGAAAAATAGGAAGGCACCCGCCAATATGGCTACAAGGGTCCACATCATGGTATTATATGCAGACTTATGAATAGGCATACCTAAAAAGAAAAAACTATCCCTTGCCTCTTCTGCCTCTGCCAATTGCTCCCGGATGTCGGACATCTGTGCCTCAAGATCTGCTATCTGATTTTGTCTCTCCACCATGTCCTGCTTGATGGTGACGAGTTGATCCTTAAAGACATTTAGTGAATCCGTGACATTATTCCTTATTTTATCAAGATGGGCTTTCTTCACCACCTTGTATTCCTGATAATTATTGGAAATTGAATTCAGGTAATCAAATTGACTGGAAATTGTCCCGCTATTCAGTGAACCTGTTGATTCCGGTTCCTGGGCTAAAATGTACCCCGAAAAGCAAAAAAAAGTAAATAGGGTCAGGAGTAGGTTTTTATTCATCGGTTTTAGGTGATATTAATACTATACAATTCATTTAGACACTCAGGATTTATCCTGATTTTGTAGTATATGCAATAAATATGCCTTTTTAATCTGAGATTAACAAAAAATGATATAAAAAAAGTATATTTTTTAAATAAAATATAATAAAATTCATTTTGTTACTTGTGAAAAGTAAAATACTGGGTGTGTAATCTCAAAAAAAATTTCACCTTCTCTCAATTATGCTAAAATTCAATTATTTAGACAACGTAATTGAGTATCTTAAAATAAACAACCTTATAGTACGCTATTCTGTCATTAGTCGAATATTCCTATAGTTTAAGGTCTGAATACCGATGGCGTAAGACCGTAAAAGGAAAAGATTTGGCTTTTACTTTATAAGCTTTGGAATTAGTTTCTGGCAAAGTTCAGTATATTCATATAAAACAAAATAGGAGTTTAACCCAGCTATGAATGAAAAGTCCAATATTACTGGATATTGTCGATTTATTTTTCCTGATTTTTCATTCAGTACTGATTTTATTCAATCTATTTGCCTGGATTTGGATACCCTTAAGAAAATGGCACTTATTGACCATTTCCTTGACCTTGACATCATGGGTCTTCTTGGGTTTCTTTTATGGTTGGGGTTATTGCCCACTAACGGATTGGCACTGGGAAGTACTCAGGCAAAAGGGCATATCTGATCTTCCGAATTCCTACATCAGTTATCTGATCGAGCGAATCCTTCATATAAAATTACCTCCCAAAGTGGTTGATGCATTCACTTTAAGCTTGGCTGTTCTTGCCTTCATGATCTCATTGAAAGTTAATTTTTGGAGAAATAAAGAAAACCAAGAAAAAAGCTAATACAATTGGGTCTATCCTGAGATTCAGACCATGTCTTTCCATTTTCAAATTCACAAAACGGAATCAATTCAAGAGCTCTATTTTACATTATCATTAATAATTTTATTTATTTATTAAATTTTATGTATTTTTTTTGATTGTTTGTTATATTATTTTAAATTATACAATTGTTTTATTAATTTTGAATCATCAAGAAAGACGAAAGGTCTTCTCACACTGTAGGATGTTGAAACTGGCAGACAAGCCCTCCTGTCTCGGGGGTGGGGAACCCAGGATAAAGCGAACATGGAGCTCGTGTTCTTGCCTAACTGCCCCGTGGAGGTTCGAATCCTTCTCCTACAGCAAATAACCAAATCAGATTTGCATAAGGCAGGTCATGGTATTGAAAAAAATTATACTGTAGGATGTTGAAACTGGCAGACAAGCCCTCCTGTCTCGGGGGTGGGGAACCCAGGATAAAGCGAACATGGAGCTCGTGTTCCTGCCTAACTGCCCCGTGGAGGTTCGAATCCTTCTCCTACAGCTGGTTATTTTGGGTTTATTGTTAATTGACTAAAGCTGTGAGAGTGTTTTTCACAGCTTTTTTATTTATAGCTCATAAGACTTCACTTTTGATGCTATCAAAGCCGGACGGTAAGCCGCCAAAAAAGTAATGGCAATAACAGCCACGCTTGTCCATAAAAAGTCCGTCCAAATCATTTTTACAGGATAATTTTCAATCACGGATGAGGCTATTCCTAAAGAAATCAAACCAAACTTATCCTGCATCCAAACAAGCACAAATCCAAGTACCAATCCAATAATAGCTCCTGAAAAAGCAATGATTGCACCTTGTTTGATATAAATCTGCTTGATCAGTTTTTGTCTAGCCCCCATAGCAAACAAGATTGCCGTATCCTTTTTCTTCTCAATCGCTATCATGGATAGGGAAAAGAAGATATTGAATGAGGCCACAGCAAGAATAAAACTCAAGGTGATAAACACAAAAAGCTTTTCAATTTTTATCGTGCGCAATAGACCAGCATGTTGCTCATCGGTGTCTTTCACTGTAAAACCTTCCCCCAAATGGGCTCTCAAGCGTCTTTTCACCCTTTGAATACTTTCTCCCTCTTTCACTTTGATCTCAAGGGATGTCCGCCTGTTGCCGTAATTCAGCAGTTTACTTACAAATTCAAGAGGTGCTATGATATAATTATCATCAAACTCTTTATCCACGCTGAAAAATGCTGATGGCTTGATCATATCCCTGCTGTACAATTGATTAGGATCAATGGTACCGGCACTTCTGGGGGCTTTGGGATAAAATACCTGTAGCATTTCAAACTCATTGTCCAGATCGACTGAAAGGAAAAAACCAACACCCCTACCCAAAATAGCCTTAGGCTGCTGCCCTGTCCCCAGCTCAAGATCTCCCCAAACATAACCTTGACCAAATCTGCCATGATCCAGATAATTGGCAGATACTCCTTTTATCCTTGCAAGATGCTGGTAGTCCCTATACTTGAAAAGTGCATTATCCTCTATCACCTCAGTTACAATATCAACTCCTTCCAATGCTTTGATTAAGTCAAGCCATTCCTCCTCTGCCACAAAAGATTTGCCCAAACTAGCCTCCACTTTCAATTCTGCATCAAAAGAAGCATAAAGTGATCTCACCAGATCCTCAAGTCCATTAAAAACAGATAGCACAACTACCAAAGCCATCGTACCTACCGCCACACCAATCATGGAAATCCGTGACAGGACGGTAATGAAATTCCGCTTTTTCTTGCTGCGGAAATAACGGGATGCTATGAAAAAAGAGAGATTCAAACTTTTGCTAAAAATTAATCTTCATTCTCTTCTTCCTCTTCATCTGAATCTTCTGGGATATCCAATGAAGAAATCACTTTGTCCATGTGCTGCGCATAGGTAGCAGAATCATCTATAAACAATGCCAATTCAGGAACAATTCTGACACTTTTACCAATTCTATTTCCCAAATGCTTCCTCAACTCACTTTTTTTATCATTTAATTTTTCAAAAACAGGCCTATCCTGATCGAGCAAAAAACTCAGATAAATTTTTGCAAGTCCAAGATCAGGACTCACGATTACCCTGGAAACTGTCACAAAAGAGCTGCCTAACAAATGTTTAGCCTCTTTTTGGAATATTTCACCTATCTCCTTTTGAATAAGCTTACTGTATTTTTGCTGTCTTTTACTTTCCATATCTCATTTTAATTGGTACAAATTTAGTGAATTAAATGCGTAACCTTTAATTTCGTAGGTCCTGATTCTATAACACTTGAACCCAATACGCAATTGATCAATTTTTTCCGAATAAACGACCCTTTTCGTCTTTTTGCCATATTAGGCCTAATGCTTGTTTTAAGCAGCATCTACCTATTTGTTCTTGAGGTCCCTCTGCTTCAGCCGGAAATGACTTGGATGCTTATCGGTGAGAATATGTCAGAAGGAAAAATCATGTACAAAGACATCCTTGATGATACCGGACCTTTCTCAGCTTGGGTTTATTGGATACTTGTTTTCGTTTTCGGGAAAAACATCTGGATCTTCAAACTATTTGCAGGAGCAATACTTTTCCTGCAGATGGTGTACCTCAACAGTCTTTTTATCAGCTATAAATCTTTCGAAGAGATTACCTACATACCCGCCTTTGTGCTGATGATTTTGGTTCACTTATCCTTTGATATCCTGATACTGTCACCCGCCCTGATGGGAAGTACTTTCATCATTTTTGCTTTAGGACAATTGTTTTCACAGACTGTGCTGCAAAAAGAAGGCAAAGACTCTGTCCTTTTAGTCGGGATATTTGGGGGAATTGCAGCTTGCTTTCATTTTCCCTTGGTATTCTTTCTTCCCTACATGCTATTGGTTGGCATTATCATCAGTGGTTTTTCCTTTACTCAACTCCTTTTATCCATTATAGGGTATTTTCTGCCCATACTTATCTGTAGCGTATATTACTTCTGGCAGGATGCACTTCCGGAATTCATAACAGAATATATTCTGACATCAAGAACACTTGAAATTTACAAACATGTCAGATTTAGAGACCTGATGCTATTATTGGTCACTCCCTTGTTTTTTTCCTTTATGGGATTGTTCACAGGTTCTGTTTTCAAATCACTGACAGTAAACCAGCAAAAACAACTCCAATTGATGCTGATATTCTTGTTTTTCAGTGCATCGGCATTTTTTCTGACCAATAGAATTGCTCCTTATCAATTGGTCATCATGCTTCCTGCCCTGACTTATCTGATATCCATGCTTTTCCTTTCTGTTAAAAAAGGCATGTTTCTCAGGATTACTTCGATCTCATTTTCGCTACTAATCCCCATAATCGGCTACTCTTGGTTGTTTTGGAAAACACAAAACCAAACAATGGATACATATGGAGTCTATTATCAAAACAAACATAAAATCACTGAAGGCAAAACCACCTTGGTTTTAGGAAATGATCTTGCTTACTACCAAAACGCTAAACAGGTGACCCCTTACTTAAACTATCACCTTACAAAAGAACTGCTCACAGATTTTAACAATCTGGAAAATGTAGTCATGGCTTTCAAACATTTTCAGCAATTTTCCCCTCAGGTCATCGTGGATGAAGAAGGGCTCTTTGAAGAGCTACTCGAGCACCTTCCTATCCTGAAGGAACAATACAGAAAATCAGGTAACTATTTTTTATTAGACACCAACAACACAAAGGAATAGCAACCCCTTCAAATTTATATTTTAAGTCCTGATAGACATCAATTCAAAAAAAAAGATGCTGCCTCCTTAGGGTTACAGCATCTTTCCATACGATTAGCAGTTTGAACCAAAATTCAAACAGTCGCCATCAGATCAATTATTAAGTATAGAATTTTAAGAACAGGCTATTTTATTCACCCTATTTTGATGCCTACCTCCTTCGAAATCAGTAGATAAAAAAACAAGCGCCATTTGTTCTGCCAATTCATAGGAAACGAAACGCGCCGGCAAGGCAATGACATTGGCGTTATTGTGCTGCCTGGCTAATGCAGCCAAATCCTCATTCCAACACAAGGCAGCACGTATGCCCTGGTGTTTGTTAGCAGTTATGGCCACCCCATTACCACTGCCACAGATGACAATTCCCTGATCAAACTCTCCTTTCTCTATACCTTCACAAACAGGGTGTACAAAATCAGGATAATCAACGGAGGCATCTGAAAATGGACCAAAATCTTTAACACTATATCCCTCTGACTCTAGTCTTTGGATCAGCTTTTTTTTGTATTCATATCCGGCATGATCTCCGCCGATTGCTATTTTCTTTGCCATGGGTTTTTACTTTTATTGCATTTCTTCCAATTCTCTTTTAGCTCTTTTCTTTTCCAATCTCTTGGCAATCTGAATCCCTGCTTCATAGAGGACCAATATCGGCATGGCTATCAAAATCTGACTGATTACATCAGGAGGCGTAATCACCGCTGCCAAAATCAAAATCACCACAATTGAATGCCTGCGGTATGCCTTAAGCATAGCAGAAGTCACCAATCCTGACATGGACAGAAAATATACCACAACAGGTAATTGGAACATGATCGCAGAAGCCAAGACCAACATCGTCAAAGTACTGACATAAGAAGTAATGTCAAACTCATTCAAAATACTTGGGTCCAACTGGTAGTTGGAGAGAAAATTGATCGAAAGTGGGGCCAGAATATAATAACCAAATGCAGCTCCAGAAAAGAACAGTAAACTCACAAAGAATACCGCTCCCCGGGCCGCTTGTCTTTCTTTGGCATATAAACCTGGACTAATAAACCTCCAGAATTCCCAAAAAACATAGGGAAATGCAGCAATCAATCCAACAACTACCGAAGAAGTCATGTGCATGGAAAATTGCCCCGTCATTTGCCTGCTTTGAATGGTAAACGGTAAACTTTCTATACATAAAGGAGCAATGGACAAAGCATCCGAAATTTTGCAAAGCATGCGATAAGTAAAGAAATCTACCTTGGAGGGACCAAGGATGATCTGACCAAACACAATACTTTTTGCAAGAAAAGCCGCAATGGTAAACACCAAAACAGCCGCAACGGATCTAAGCAAATGCCAACGCAACTGCTCCAAATGATCCAAAAAGGATAATCCCTCTTCTTCCTCTTCTTCTCTATACTGATCTAAAGCCACGCTTTTTGGGAATAATTAATATAGTGGAAACTGGACCATCCAATCATTGACTTCTTTTTTGATTTCAGCCAATACCGTCTCATTATCATGATTGGTAAGTGCTTTATCAATCAGGGATACAATTCGCTTCATATCCTCTTCTTTCAATCCTCTTGTCGTCACAGCAGCAGTGCCAACCCTCATTCCAGAAGTCACAAAAGGAGATCTGGTATCAAATGGAACCATATTCTTGTTGATCGTAATATCTACTTTACCAAGTGTTTCTTCAGCCAGTTTACCGGTAAGGTCCTTGTTGCGAAGGTCGATCAACATCAAATGATTGTCTGTGCCACCTGAAATGATCTGATATCCCAATCCGACAAATGCATTTGCCATCACTGCAGCATTCTTTTTGACTTGAAGGACATATGTCATGTATTCGTCAGACAAAGCTTCCTGGAATGCCACTGCCTTAGCTGCAATGATATGCTCCAACGGACCTCCTTGAGTACCTGGGAAAACTCCTGAATCTAGAAGTGAAGACATTTTTCTTAATTCACCTTTTGGTGTTTTCAGGCCGAATGGATTGTCAAAGTCCTCTCTCATCAAAATCAAACCACCACGAGGTCCCCTCAAGGTCTTGTGGGTAGTAGTCGTCACGATATGACAATATTCCAATGGATCATTCAATAAGCCTCTTGCAATCAAACCTGATGGATGGGAAATATCCGCCAATAATATGGCTCCTACCTGATCAGCGATGTCTCTCAATCGCTCATAATCCCAATCCCTGCTGTATGCAGAAGCCCCACAAATCAACAGTTTTGGTTTAACTTCAAGTGCCTTAACTTCAACTTTATCATAATCAATGACGCCAGTTTCTTCCTCCACACCATAAAAATGCGGTTGGTACAACTTTCCGGAGAAGTTTACAGGTGAACCATGTGTCAGGTGTCCCCCATGTGACAAATCAAATCCAAGGATCGGATCTCCAGGATTTAGACAAGCCAAGAATACTGCTGCATTTGCCTGAGCACCGGAATGTGGCTGAACATTGGCCCAAGTGGCACCGAATAGTTCCTTCGCACGGTCAATCGCTAATTGCTCAATCTGGTCAACTACTTCACAACCTCCATAATATCGCTTGTTGGGAAGACCCTCTGCGTATTTGTTGGTCAATACACTACCTGCCGCCTCCATCACCTGCTTACTGGTGAAGTTTTCTGATGCGATCAATTCTATACCTGTTTTCTGACGATTTTCCTCTTTGGCAATAAGGTCAAAAATGACTTGGTCTCTTTTCATGTGGGATTTTGTATTAAGTGCTCAAAAATAGCTTGATTCAATGGATTATCCAATTGAATATAAAATGTAAATACGGGAAATTCAGATCAATCCAATCTGGGCAAACTCAATTTATACCTGAAAGCAACCATTCTAATGGCAATCACCACAATAGTCGAAATCAAAAGATTATAATCTCTCTCCAATCCTAGGTAATGCAGCACCAAATACAAAATAGCTCCCGCCAGACAGGCAGAGGCATAAATCTCTTTTCTGAACAAAATCGGAATTTCATTGACCAAGGTATCACGGATCACACCGCCCATCACAGCCGTAAACATCCCCATAATTGCAGCCACCTCCGGTCTTACACCCAAACTCAAAGCCTTCTCAACCCCTAATACTGTGAAAAAACCTATTCCTAAAGTATCAAACAAAAACATGGTTTTTCTCAGCTTCAATAAAAACTTCGGGAAAATAAATGCTGCTAAAACACCTGCTAAAATGGCATACAAAAAGAAAATGTCTCCGATCCAAACCAAAGGGTAAGAACCTAAAAACACATCCCTCAAGGTACCTCCACCTATAGCAGTAATGAACCCTGTGAAACCTGCACCGAATAAATCATGCTCCTTGTCCCTTACTGCCAATGCCCCGGATATGGCAAAGACAAAGGTTCCAATCAGTTCTAGAGGGTATTGTAAGTCCATCCTTAAATATTAAAATTCCAAATCACAAAATCCAAATTCAAATGAATACAACTAATAATTTTGACTCAAGAATATTCAATTTTTGAATTTTTGAGTTTGAAACTTGAAATTTGGAGCTTTATTGAAAGCTTTCCTTTAAATACTTAGCCGTATAATTACCTTCTTCTGCCATCATGGATTCAGGCGTGCCTTCGAAGGTTACATGTCCTCCTTTTTCTCCGCCTTCAGGCCCTAAATCAACTACCCAATCTGCTGCTTTGATCACTTCTGTATTGTGTTCGATAATGATGACGGAATGTCCCTGCTCTATCAAGGCATTAATGGAGTGCAACAATTTGCGGATATCATGGAAATGGAGACCGGTAGTAGGCTCATCGAAAATAAACAGAATATGATCCCCAGGCTTAGTGCCGCCTTTGCCCAAGAAGGATGCCAGCTTCACCCTTTGCGCCTCACCGCCTGATAAGGTGTTGGAGGATTGCCCCATGCCCACATAACCCAAACCTACTTCCTGTAAAGGTTGCAACTTATTGATGATGGCCGCCTTACCCTGAAAGAATTCCATTGCTTCATCAATAGTCATGGCGAGGATATCTGAAATGTCTTTATCCTTGTATTTGACATCCAAAATCTCATTTTTGAAACGCTTGCCTTTACAGGACTCACAGGTCAAATGGATATCCGCCATGAACTGCATCTCTACCGTCACCGTACCTTCCCCTTGACAAGCCTCACACCTGCCTCCGTCTACATTGAAGCTGAAAAAAGCAGGTTTATACCCTCTTTGCTTCGCCAAAGGCTGGTCCGAGAACAAGGTCCTGATCGCATCGTATGCCTTCACATAAGTAACAGGATTTGATCTCGATGATTTACCGATGGGGTTTTGATCCACAAACTCTACCTGACTTATTTTCTTGAAATCACCCTCCAACTTGTCAAATTTCCCTGTTTCATCAATTACCGTTCCCAGGTATTTGCCCAAAGCCGGATACAATACTTTTTTGATGAGGGTTGACTTTCCAGATCCACTGACTCCCGTTACCACTGTCAATGTATTCAGCGGAAATTTTACCGTAAGGTTTTTGAGATTGTTTTCCCTAGCTCCCTTCACCAGGATACTGTCCCTCCACTTTCTATTTTGGGTCTTGGTTTGAATCTTCTCCTCCCCTTTCAGGTATTGGGCAGTATAACTTTTACCTTCTGTCAAAAGCTCATCCAGGTTACCCTGGAAAACCAATTCCCCCCCTTTCAGTCCAGCATCCGGTCCAATATCAATAATCTGGTCAGCTGCTTTCATGATCTTTTCCTCATGTTCCACCACGATAACCGTATTGCCCATATCCCTTAGGCTTTTTAATACTTCAATCAGCCTGTCTGTATCCCTAGGGTGCAGACCAATACTCGGCTCATCAAGAATATACATAGACCCCACCAATGCAGAACCCAGTGAAGTGGCAAGTTTAATCCTTTGATATTCTCCTCCTGAAAGTGTAGAAGTCAGCCTGTTGAGTGTCAAATATCCCAAACCCACTTTGTCAATATATTCCAGACGATTCAGAATCTCCTTCAACAGTCGGTTAGCCACCTTACTCTCTGCTTCGGATAATTCAATTTCCTGAAAAAAGGCCAAGGCCTTTTCAATCGGCATCAGTACAATATCCGTAATGGATTTACCGCTCACCTTCACATAGGAAGCGTCTTTCCTCAACCTTGTCCCCTTACAATCAGGACAGGTGGTCCTCCCCCTGAAGCGGGAAAGCATTACCCTATATTGGATTTTATGGGTTTTGGATTCCAAATCTTCAAAAAATGCATTAAGGCCTTTGAAATAAGAGTTTCCTGTCCAGATCAACTCCTTTTCCGCATCACTCAGGTCTTCATATGCTCTATGAATAGGGAAATCAAAATAAATTCCTTTTTTCACCAATGGCTCTAACCACTTTCCTGTACTTTCTCCCCTCCAGGGAGCTATGGCACCTTCGTACACGGACATGCTTTTATCCGGTATCACCAGGTCAGGATCTATCCCCAAGACAGAACCAAAACCCTCACATGTCTTGCATGCTCCATAGGGGTTATTGAAACTGAAGAAGTTGACCGAGGGCAGTTCAAAACTCATCCCGTCCAGTTCGAACCTATCCGAAAAGGTTCGCTTCACTTTATCCGGTATCAAGACGGTACATTCCCCATGCCCTTCAAAAAATGCTGTCTGTACAGAATCTGCGATCCTAAACTGATTGTCCTCATCCTCATGTCTGATCGAGGCCCTATCAATCAATATCTCGTACTCCCCCTTCGGCAAGTCAGACATACTGACCATATCCTCCACAAAATAAGGATCGCCATTGACCAGCACACGGGTAAAACCTTTTTGCAGCAACAAGTCCAGTTCCTGTTTCATAGACCTGCCCTTCGACAAATGAAGCGGACAGGAGACCATCACCTTCTCGCCCTCCTCAAAGGTATGGATGAAATCCACTACATCTGTGACGGTATGGTGCTTCACCTCATCCCCACTGACAGGAGAAATCGTCCTTCCGATCCTACTGAAAAGTAATTTGAGGTAATCATAAATCTCTGTTGTGGTACCTACAGTAGAACGGGGGTTTTTGGTAGTCACTTTTTGCTGAATGGCAATTGCAGGAGAGACCCCCTTGATGTATTCCACATCGGGTTTTTCCATTCTTCCCAAAAATTGTCTGGCGTAGGAACTCAAACTCTCCACATACATCCGCTGTCCTTCTGCAAACAAGGTGTCAAAGGCTAAGGATGACTTCCCCGATCCAGATAGACCTGTGACTACCACAAGCTTGTTTCTGGGGATGGCTACACTTAGGCTTTTGAGGTTATTGACCCTGGCATTTTTGATGATAATATATTCCTTTGGGTCAAGGGTATCGATAGATGGCAATGTAATTTCGTTGGTCAGACTCATAAAGGGCAAAGTTACCCATTCAACCGCTGAATTCGTAATTTGTTGGCAAGATTAAGCTTCAATCTTCCAAATAATGTAGGCATATGCAAAAAAGCGCACAATCCTGAATAAACTGAAAAGCAGATATTTGTTCCTATCCAAACCTCCAGCTCCGGCCAATAAGGAAACCGCAGAAAATGGAACTGGGCTGACAGCAGCCACGACAACAAGGTGCGCTCCATACTTTAAAAATAAGTCCCTGTACTTTGCTATGATTTTATAATCACTCTGCATCACCTGACTTTTGTGGTTAAGCAGGCTTCCAATGGTGTAATTAAAAAGCCCAGCAGCGTATGAAATCACGGATAAAATCCCAACACTAGGGAAATAAGGACCTAAAAACCCTGTTTTCAATGACCAAAGCATAAAGACCTCAGGAGGAATGATGCCAAAAAGGATTTCCGAACCCACATAAACCGACATTACCAGTATCGGATTATTGTAAATTTCTCCAAACCACTCCAGTCTTTCCTGTTCCGAAAAACTTTTCTGGATCAGAAAAAATACCAAAACCAAGATTCCCAAATACAGAAATCCTTTGAGGATATTTTTCAGCAAAAATGCTGCTTTCTCTCGTAATATCTTTTCAAGAGCCATCCCATCTACTTTATTTAAAGATAATTGAGATTTCAATCCTGAACCAATCCCGAGGCATTTAATTTGGTAAAACCTATGCTTCTTGGATAAAGGTCACATAAAGTTATGAGCTAACTCTCTTAGATTTGCAGCATGGAAGAAATCAGACTTGGCCTAAAGGAAAACTGGAAACAGTTTACCCTTCTGGTCATTATCAATGCATTCGTCGGGGGCATGGTAGGTTTGGAGCGAAGTATTCTCCCACAGATTGCCGAAGTGGAGTTTGCCATAGCGGCAAAAACCGCCATCTTATCCTTTATCATAGTTTTCGGGATTGTCAAAGCCATCACCAATTACTTTGCGGGGGCATTTGCCAATAAAATCGGAAGGAAAAACCTCCTGACAATCGGTTGGTTATTTGGATTACCTGTACCATTTATCCTCATGTATGCCCCTAGCTGGGATTGGATTGTCGCTGCCAATGTACTTCTGGGTATCAATCAGGGTCTGGCATGGAGCAGTACTGTGGTGATGAAAATTGACCTGGTCGGTGAAAAACAAAGAGGTTTTGCCATGGGACTGAATGAATTTGCAGGATACCTGGCAGTTGCAATTGTCGCATTCCTGACCGGCTTTATCGCTGCAGAGTATGGCTTGAGACCTTATCCCTTCATATTGGGTATTGCCATGGCTATCTTGGGTTTGCTGGGTTCTATATTTCTGATCAAAGATACCAGGAAACATGTGGCAGCTGAAAACACCATCTCAGCAGTACCCAAATTGGGCAATATATTTTGGGAGACTACCTGGAAACACCCAAACCTGGGCTCGGTAACCCAAGCGGGTTTGATCAATAATCTCAACGATGGTATGGCATGGGGTATTTTCCCCATCCTACTGAGCATAAAAGGATTTGACCTTGCAGAAGTGGGGGTCATCACGGCAATCTACCCGGCAGTTTGGGGCCTCGGACAATTGTTTACCGGGAAAATGGCCGACATCTTCAATAAAAAACACCTCTTGTTCATCGGGATGTTCCTGCAGGCCATTGCCCTGTTTTTATTCCTTTTTGCGGAAAGTATGACACATTATGTAGCGCTTTCGGCTGTTCTAGGTTGGGGAACTGCCATGGTGTATCCAACTTTCTTGGCTACTGTAGCAGAAAATACACATCCACAGGACAGGGCCAACAGTATTGGGGTGTTCCGCTTATGGAGAGATTTGGGTTACGCCATCGGTGCTATCCTGACAGGTATCATTGCGGATAGATTGGGCATTGGTGCTTCCATCATGACTATTGGCGGACTGACCATGATTTCTGCCATCATTATTGCCATCAGAATGAAGTGAGCAAACCCATTCCTAAGTATCTTATTGGGAATGGGTTTTATTCAATTTTTATGGACTTCGTGACGCTTGAAAAAGGTCCATCCAGATCTTTACCATCCCTGCTCATCAATTTGACCTTCAGCAGGTAATCCCCTTTGGGGAGATTGGCTATCCTAACAGGGCTCACCTGTTGTGTTTCATAATGATAACCATTTAGCCTGATGTCCACTTTGAGTTTATCAAGGTCAATATCCCCATTTAACAAAAGAAAATCCACCATTACTTCATCTCCCTCCTTATACAACTGATAGTTGACAGGCATGTTGAGGGCAATGTAAGGCTCAGCCTGATAAGGAAAGGGTCTGGTTTCTCCCACAAGGAAATCTCTATCCACGTAATTTCCGAATTCTTTGAGCGCCAAACCTTCTGCATCCACCAAATAGGCCACGGCCCTATACGCTCCTTCTTTCAATTCTCTCTGAAAAATCGGAGAATTATATCCAACCGGATCCCCCGAATTCAGGATCATTTTCAACTGGGTGCCCACCAATCCTTCCTGAAAAGGAAAGTTCTTGATATTGAATTCAAAGGGTACCTTACCTGGCTTAAATTTCTGATTACCCAATGGGGCAAACATTTCTATCACTGCATCAGGGTAGTCATTTTTTTCTTCATACATGAAAAAACTGATGTTCTCAGTAATGGTCTCTACACTGTCTTTTGGCGCAGTCAGGATGACCATTTCTTCTTTTTTTTCCCGGCGGGATTCACAACTAAAAATCAAAATGCTGCTCAATAAACTCAGTAGAAAATAGTTTTTATTCATGGTTATGCTGGCTAGATGGCTAATTTATTTAAATTTAGATGAAAATGACTTACCTTTCGGGATAAATATTTACCAAATATGACTGAGATTTTATATGATGAAATCCCATCCTTGGATCTGGCAGACTTCACTTCCGGGGATGCAGAGAAGAAGGCGGCATTTGTAAAAAAGCTGGGTGATGCGTATCAAAACATTGGCTTTGTGGCCATCAAAAACCATGGCTTGAGCCAGGAATTGCAGGATAAACTTTATGCTGTGATTAAAAAATATTTTACCCTGCCCGATGAGGTAAAGGCAAAACACGAAAAGCCCGAAATCGGCTTCCAAAGAGGATACACAGGCAAAGGAAAAGAACATGCCAAAGGTAGAAATACTGGTGACCTGAAAGAATTTTACCATGTAGGGCAGGAATTGTCCGATATTCCGGACAGTGATCCGATCAAAGCTGAATACCCCGCCAATGTTTGGCCAGAAGAATTACCCGAATTCGAAGATATTGCCCTGGAGACTTACAGGACCTTGGAAAAAGCCGGTAAAAATATGCTCCGTGCTATTGCCATTCATCTGGGTCTTGAGGAAGAATACTTTGAAGACAAGGTGGCATACGGCAACTCCATCCTGAGACAGATCCATTATTTTCCGATTGAAAATCCTGACGAAGTGCCCGCAGATGCAGTGCGTGCTGCCGAACATGGCGACATCAACCTGATTACTTTATTGATGGGTGCTTCGGCGGATGGTTTGCAGGTTCTGAGAAGGGACGGCAAATGGATTCCGATCACGGCCTTACCGGATCAATTGGTGGTCAATGTGGGAGACATGTTGGAAAGATTGACCAATAAGAAACTGAAATCGACCATTCACAGAGTGGTGAACCCACCTCGTGAACTGATGCATACCAGTAGGTACTCTATTCCATTTTTCATGCACCCAAGGTCAGAAATGGACCTCACATGCCTGGAAAGCTGTATTGATGCCAACAATCCCAAACAATTTGAAGACACGACAGCAGGAGCATTTCTGGAAGAGCGTCTAAAAGAGCTAGGACTTAAAAAATAAGCCTTATGTCGGTACGGAAAGTACGGTATTATCTCTACCTCAAGGATGTATTGCTACTTTCCGTAACGGCCTTTGGAGGTCCTCAGGCTTTTCTTGCCATGGTACTAGACCTTATGGTGAGAAAGCGGGGCTATATCAAAGAGGAAGAATTATGGGAATTGAATGCACTCTGCCAGATACTCCCTGGACCTACCTCGACCCAAACCATTTCAGCCATCGGTTACCGTATAGGTGGACCTAATTTGGCTTACCTCTCACTTTTCGTCTGGATACTGCCTGCAACGGTGCTCATGATCGCCGCTGCTTTTTTGATAGATTTCTTACAGGAAAACACACCGGGCGCTTTGAATTTTGCCAAGTTTATACAGCCCATGGCCATTGGTTTTATCATTTACGCAGCCCAAAAAACCATTTTCAAAATGGTCAAGACACCGGAGGCCACTGTATTGATGATGTTCTCAGCTTTTGTTTCCTTTTTCTACAATTCTCCTTACGTTTTCCCATTATTGCTGGTAGTTGGCGGCATCAGTACTTCCCTTAAATTCAGAGATCAACCCAAAGAGGACGGCGAGAAAAAATTGAATATCTCTTGGGCCAATTTCTTCCTATGGGGAGGAGTTTTGGTGGTGGCTGCAGTCATTGGGGCCATTACCAAGAACCAATCAGTGCTTCTTTTTGAGAATTTCTACCGTAACGGTTCTCTGATATTTGGAGGTGGGCAGGTACTCGTGCCTTACCTGTATACAGAGTTTGTGGAATTCAAAAAATTCCTGAGTTCACAGGAATTTCTGACAGGGTACGGCATTTCACAGGGAATTCCTGGCCCGACTTTCAGTATCAGCTCCTATGTAGGGGCCCTTTCTATGCGAGAATATGGCATTCCGGGATTATTGACGGGAGGTTTTATCGCAGCGGCCGGGATTTTCCTTCCAGGTACCTTTTTGATTTTCTTTGTCATCAAATTTTGGGATCAACTCAAAAAATACCGCCCGGTCAGGGCAGCACTGGAGGGGATCAATGCGGTCAGTTCAGGGATGTTGATTGCGGCAGCCTATATCCTTTTTGAACCTTTGGATGCCAACCTGTTCAATATCCTGGCTATTTTTGGCACGTACCTATTGTTGCAGTTCACTAAACTGAGTTCTCCTGTGATTATCATCATCGGGATCTTGGCAGGGATTGGATACAATTGGATTTTCTAATATTTTTTGTTGAGGGAATTGCCACAAAGACACAAAGTTTTCATTTCACCATCTCTTTGTGCCTCCGTGTCTTCGTGGCAATTTCAAATCCTATCCCATGAAGTAAATGAGGCACTAAAGGAGCAAGACACTAAGTTTTTACTTTCAACTGATTTACATAAAAGGTAAAAATCCACATCGAAAAGTTTTTGCAAATGTTAGTGTCTTTACCGTATTTAGCACTTGATTTTGGAACTTTAGCTCAGTTGGTTTACAGAGCGTCCCGACATAGGTCGGGAAGGTCGTAGGATAGAATGCAAGAATCCCAGACTACCAATAAAACACTACATGGACCTTTAGCTCAGTTGGTTTAGAGCGCTGCCTTGACAGGGCAGAGGTCGTGTGCCTGTCTAACCACAGGTAGATTCGAATCCCCCAAGTTCCACTTTTTTTAGACTACTTGAGACGAGAAGCGAGAGGTTAGACTTGATGATGGCTGTCAGGTGGGTTATAACAGAATTAAGAGATAAGAAGCAAGACTCGTTTTTCGGAGGAGCTGATGATCCTTTTTTAGAGGCGAGAGGCGAGAAGCGAGGGGTTAGGCCCGATTCACTTTGGAAGAACAATCTGGTCTTTTGTCTTGCTTCTTGTGTCTAATATCTATTATAGAATCGAGCTTGCCTTTCTTTAGGTTGGAGCATGCAGATCGGATTTCGGAAATTTTCAGGCTACGTTATATCGTATCATTATAAAATCGTCAACACCACAAAGCCCAGCTCATCATCGATATTTTGAAATACCCAAAGTTTTCCATCCTTGGCAAAGTATTTCACATTTTCTCTGGACAATTCCGGGATATGGACCTCGGAGATCAGGTTAAATTCTTGGTCAAAAACAGACAAAAAGACCTTAACTTTATCAAGATCAGGCAAAAGAGCATGTTCGCTTGAACGGATATCAGAAAAGATTCTTGAAGCAGATAAGCGCATATATCGATTTTTTTCCCTATCCCAAACTGGCGGCCCAAATGTGACTTGTTCCAAAAGAAATTGGTATTTCTCTTTTATCTCTTCAAAAGAAGTAATACTTTTTGCATTCGGGTCTTTTGCCCTTTTGGGTGTTATAGCAGTTTCATATTGAGCGGTTTTATAAAAACTACCATCTGGATTAAAGAGATAAACTTCATTCGAAAACTGATGGCTAACTAGAATAAAATCATTCTCATATCCCAAAAACACCAAAGGATCCAAATAAAAATAGCCTGCCGGGTCATCAATCGCCAAAACAAAATCATGATAGGACTTTTCAGCATCTATTTCAACTCTGCTAACTTCATTTTCTTGTGCTGACAAAACATCTAAAAAAACATTCCTGCCATAATTGTCATAAGTTATTCCAAATACCCTAAGACCTCCTGATTTAATTGCCTTTTGTATCTTAGGGAAGTCACCAAAAGTTTCACCTTTTGAATCAACAGAATTTATCCAATCAATTCTTTTTATGCTTTTTCCATTCAGATCAAAAACCCCTGAATTATTGTAGGATTTAATAAAAACCAAACTATCCTGGACTAAATTTATAAAATTAACTATTTCACCTATTCCTTCAGATCCTTCAGCCTCAAAAAGAAATTTACGCACAATTTTAAGGCTATCTAAATCTATTAGATCAATAGAATGATCAAAGCGGTTAAACAAAAATAGGGAGCTATTCCCTTCATTTAAGTCTGATTTTAAAATATCATTACTTAAATCAAATATTTGTCCATTAGAATCAACAATTACCGTGTCCACCACATACTGCATTTTTCCAATAAACTCTTTACCATGCTCTTTTTGGCAGGAAAATGCAATGAATATTACTAGAAAAGCTATCAAATACTTCATGAGACTTTAATTGAGTTAATGAAGAAGCCAAATTAGATTTTGACTTCTTCTATTGTTGAAAGATATTAAAACTTTATACTTACGATCACCTCCTTACGCATGTGCCCGTAGGGCCACTACACTGATAAATATGGTCATCGCAGCATTTAATCATATCTTTTCCTCCACAAGCACCATAACTGCAACCAAATGAATTAACTCCCCCAGTAATCTTCCTCATCTGACTTCTTCCCAATACTTCATCGGAAGTAAGTCTTAACATTTCTAAACTTAACTTTTTCATTTTTATTTGATTTTATACACCACTACAAAGTGATGTTTGTTCAAATGGACAATAGCTGGAAAGGGGGCTTCCATGAGTTTATTGAAATTCAGCTTGGCTCCTATGGTCTTAAATCCCAAAGCCTCTGCTGCGTCGCTCAACTTAAGTAAGCTGCTACCTTCCCTTGTCGTTTCCGATATTTCCCGTATTTCCTTTAAAGATATTAACTTCCCATAGTGCTTGGCAATAATCCTCAAGCAGGTCGGACCGCAGTCTTTTGCATCGGGTTGTGTATAGAAGGGAAAGACTTTCAAATGATTATTAAGGTTTACAATTTAAAAACTTCAATCTTACCGTTTTAAGATAAATATTGTTTAGCTTCATGTTATTTCAATTTCACAATTCCTAATATAGGGTTTTGCTCTTCAATGGATTTGTCTTCGAATTCGTCATTTTTAATGTAATAAAAGAGGTCATTGTTTAAATCTAGAGGCCGCAATAACACTACATTTCCTTGACTGTCAATCAGACCACCTTTAAGGTTGTAGCCTTTCGACTCATTCTTATTGTACAAAAACATCATACGCTCCCAATCTTGGTCATATTCACACAAAATATAATTTGATGAGATATTCAAATTATTAATAAGAAGAGTTTGATACCCTTGTTCATTAAGTGATTGTGGCCTTTCAAAATCTAATTTAAGATAAGGTGTCAATATATTTGTATCTATCCGGTAAAGTGTATCGCGCAATAAATTCTCAGGAGTAAAAACTGGCTTGAAAAGGAAAAGCCCTTCTTCAATATTTGATATATAATATTTAACGGAGAATCCTCCAATGGTCAATTCTTCCATATAAATAGTACGGACTGGTATACTATCACTCACATCCAATGATTGATTAAGTCGAAATAATTTTGTTTGATTAGCATAACTGTTATTAACTTTGACTCCAATACGTTCAGATAAAATGAAAGGAACTTGGTCAATTACTGTAATATATTCTAATGGCATTGGAAGCCTTCTTTCTTCCAAAAGTTCATTTTCAGTTGAGTAAATGAGTAATTTATAACCTGAAGTAACAAAAATTCGGTTAGTAATTTCATCCACTTCCATTGAAACAACTTTTTGATATTCTCCAGGTCCGTCTCCCTGTTTCCCAATTCTTCCTATAAAATTTCCTTTCCTGTCAAAGACTGAAATCTGGTTTAATTCTGCCAGATAAATTCTATCTTCCAGTATTTTTACATCTTTTACAAAACTTAAAAGAACATCCTTTGTAGTTTCGAGGTGTATCTTCTCATGTAATTCAGCCAGTTCATCTACTGATATTTCAGGGCTTATGGCTAAAGGCACCTCAATATGAATGAGATTTGATTCTTTTATTGGTTTTTTACAAGAGAAACAGACCAATAAAAAGATATATAAATGTAAATATTTGACTGCTTTCATTATTTTATTTCTGGCACATAATGAATTAAACAACTTTTCAAAAGTATATATTGGTGTTTCTGGTGATTCGGTTTTTTATAGAAATCACCAACTTAAGTCTTGTACTTTTTTTATATTATAGGAAAAGGGCATCTGTATTGATGCCCTAATAGCGATTAGCGATTCAAAGCGAAAATTATGTTTGAGGTGCTGGACGACACCAACCACTTTGGTTCCCACAAACCTCTGTTGGATTAACATGGTCATCCCACAAAGTAAAAACAGGGCCTCCACCACATTGGCAGTGCCAAGCCGTACCCCCCGTAATCTTCTTCATCTGACTTCTTCCAAGTACTTCATCGGAAGTAAGTCTGAGCATTTCTAAACTTAACTTTTTCATGATATTAGATTTTATTGAATATTAACATCTCCGGGCATTATGGTCAGTCGAAGCTTCTGACCATTCATCGCGACTGAATATTTTTCATAGTTATTCCATCATTTTTTGTTTTTTTAAGAATTTATTTAAAATAAGTCTGGAAAAAGTTAGATGTCGATCACTATAAAACCAAGTTCATCTGCAAGATTTTCAAATACCCATAGTTTTCCGTCTTTGGAAAAATACTTGACAAATTCAGTTGTCAACTCAGGAACCAAAACCTCAGAAGTCAAATTAAAATCAGAATCAAAAACTGATAAATACACCTTAATTTCTTGGAGTTCTGAGTGCAATGTACCCTTTGCCTCTCCTTCTTTAAATATCCTTGTAGCAGATAACCGGAAATACCTCTTGTTCACACCATCCCATACAGGAGGGGCAAATGTTACTTGTTCCAAAAGTTTTTGATATTCTTCCTCTATCTGTTCAATTGTATGGAAACTCTTACCTTTTAAATCAGAAGCTCGATTTGGTGTCATACTGGGTTCACATTTTAGAGTTTTCAAATATTCCCCTTCGCCATTGAAAATAAATATTTCACTTGAATATTGGTGGCTAATGATGATTTGATCATTTTCAGAAGTCAAATAAACAATAGGATCCATAAAAGTGTAGTTTTGAGGGTCATCAATTTCCAATACGAAATTGTGGTAAGATTTTTCAGAATCGATATCAAATCGTTCAACTGAATTGTCTTTTACAGACAGAATATCCAAAAAAACTTCACGATTTTTATTTTCAAAACTTAACCCAAAAACCTTTAAATCATTTAAGCCTACTGCAATTTCTTTTTGAGGGATTTTTCCAAACTTCAAACCATTAGAATCAATTGAATTAGTCCAATTGATCTTGTAGATAAGTGTACCATTCTTATGAAACAAAGCTGATCTATTAAATGATTTAATAAAAAATAAACTATCTGATATTTCATAAATATCATTAACATACTCTCCTGTTCCATCAGGTCCATCAGAATCAAATGGATAATTATTGACAAACTCAAGGTTATCAAGATCTACTTCATCAATTAAATGTTTGAACTTGTTAAATAAAAAAATGGAACTTTTCCTTTCATTTAAGTCAGATTTGAAAATATTTGATTCCAAATCCAAAAGGCTCTCTTTGGAATCAATAATAACAGTGTCAACTGAATACAAATTATTAAAGTTGGCCTGTTTATTTAATTTGGTTTGACAGGAAACTGAAATAAATAAAATAGTTAAATAGGTAAAATACTTCATCTTTTTGTCAATTTATCTAAGAGGAAGCCATTCACCTTCTGGCTTCCTCAACATATTTATCTAATCATCCTATCTTTTTTGACAATATCCTCCTTTACACCAGTGTGTATGAGAATCACAACATACCGTTCCTGCAGGACATGCATTCCAACTACAACCACCAGAAGAACCATACCCACCCGTAATCTTCTTCATCTGACTTCTCTCTAAAACTTCGTCAGAAGTAAGTCTTAACATTTCTAAATTTAACTTTTTCATGATTTTTAGATTTTATTAAATATTACTTTCCTCGGACATTAAAGTCACCCGAAGCCTGTGACCATTCATCGCGATTGAATATTTTTTATCACAAAATGGTGTTTTTTATACCAGAATATATTTTAGATCATCTATACTGTAGGCTTTAGGTAACTCGTGTCCATTGATAAAGATGGTAGGTGTGTAGCTGATATTTTCCTGTTCGCACCAATTTAGCATGTCTTGAATGCGGGATTCCTGAGCTTTCAGTTCCCCGTTCATAGGGTATTTGGCTGCAAAGGCTTCATATTCCTTTTTCTCTGGCAGGTACCAATCGTCAAGTGCTTTTTGTATTTCCTCCTGACTTGCCTGAGCAGCTACTGCCATAATATGACTGATTGTTTTATACCTAATTGCATCTTCTCCGCCGGGATGAAATATGACCTGTAAGTTTATGTTTCCGGAAGCAAACAATTCTTCCAAAATAGGATGAGAATTAGCACATGGTCCGCAATAAGGATTGCATACTTTGAGTACATGATATTTGGCATTTTCCCCTTTAAGTAATATTCCCAATCCTTCTGGATTATTGGAAATACTTCTTGAACCCGATAAAAAATGTTCAAAGGTTTCACTATTGGAAAGAAATCTGGTCAGTTTGGTTTTTTGCTTTTGGAGTTCCTTTTTAGCTAGGAAATATGGCTTAAGACTCAGCCAAGCCACTACTGTCCCAATAAATAAGAAGGAAAACAATGTCAAATCTTGAAATTGTACGGAGCCGGTATTTACAAGAAAAATCTGACTAAGCAATATTTCTGCGAGCAGTACTGTCGAAATCCAAAGGCACAGCATGCACCACTTCTTGATTTTTGCCCATTGATAATAGATGGAAATGGGAATTATGAATACTCCGGACAGACTCAAATAGCCAAAAAACTGCAAACCTGATCCTGAAAATGAAGTCAAAAGCAAAAAGAGAACTCCAGAAAAGAAGTAGGCAAAAACTATGATGCTTAAACTTATCCCTCCTGGCAATGAAAAGGAAGAAATAACTGAGTTACAGTCTTTATTTTCCACTCCTGTACAAAAATCTTTTATTGCTTTATTGCCCTTATCAACTTCTGACCAAAGCAAAACAGTGGAAATGAACAATCCAATAGCTTTTATCAGGAAAAGGGACAAAATTACAAGAGCTTGGTTTGGGTTTGCGAAAATAGGCTGATAAAAAGCAATTAACCCAATGAGACTTATTAATCCTAGGGAAATACATAAAAAACGGAAGACGAAAGCATCCTGCTGTCTCGCCTTAAATCCAGGTTCACCTGATTTATCAGACTTTTCCAATAGCAAGGTCACACCAGTCCAGTTTTTGCCAAAATCCTCTTTTGAAGTGTTTTTAATTTTCCCCTTTTCATCCAGTTAGGATACGGTATCTATTTCCGATTTAGTAAGCACACTAAAAAAAGGATGTCCATTTTCTTGAATCTGTATTATACAGGGCAACGGAATTTGTTCTAACTTTTCTATAGTAAGGTTGAGTCCAAGGCTGTCCACCTTATATTGTTTCAAGGTATCTGAAATGGAAAGCAAGGATTCCTGTTCAGGATGGGATCCTACTATTTCTTCCAGGTAGCCCTTAGTAAAAGGAATATCCAGTAGCCGCAGAATTTTCTTTAAAATCAAAAACGAATTTTCCATAAAAACTTAGGTTAAAAACAGCTTCATCAGAAATAATCTCTTTCAAAAGATTAATTACGTTGGCTAACCTAAAAAATAAATTTTTAAATACCAAACCCATATTGCGTTATAACCTACTAATTTGAAGGCATTTAAATTATTTTAATAGCAATAAACCAAAGATAATTCTAAAAACTTCGTTTTACCCCCCTCCTCCAAACTAATTGATAAGTGAATTTGAAGTTTTCGGGATTTAAAACTTTTTTTATAGTTTTTGAAAAAATTCTGTATTCAGTTGTCCGAAGGTTGTACCTTTGGATAACATGGCTGCCTGCAGGTTTCGCCTTCGTACCCCTGGTAAAGGATTTTCAACTCCTTTCCAAAATAGGCCAAAGGCTTAAATACCAATGATACCAAGCCACATGCTCCGGATGGCCCGGAGCGGTAGTCGCGAATCCGCTGCATGATATCCCCAGTCATGCGGGTATCGAAATAGGAAATGGGCAGGTTCATCAATTTGATAAAAAAATCCGAAACAAGTGAAATATTAACCCGGGTCGTCAAGTGCAGCAAAATCCAGCTGCGGAGCACTTCCACGCTGATCCTCCCTAGAAAGAGCATGATCTGTGCAAAAAGGACCAGGTAGATAAAGTTAATATCTTGGTTTTGGATCCCCACATCCACAATACTCTGGGTAAGGAAAGGAAAAATCAACTGCAAGAGACTGCCTAACAGCAATCCGATGGCCAGCTGGGCTATCAGGTTTTTATAGTTGAAGAGGTATTTGAACAGGAAGCTGAGGGAACGCTTTTCCTTTTCCTCCCATTTCATTTTCCTGAATGTAGGGGTAGGTTCCAGCAGAAGGATGATGCCTTCTTTGGTATTTTCATCGGCATTGTTTCCTATATCTTGAAATAAATTCCTGCTTGGTATATTGAATTAAACCATAGGCAGGATCGGAAATATAGACCGTATCTTTCCTGATTTTATACACCACTACAAAGTGTTGCTTGTCCCAATGGACGATAAGGGGCAACGGTGCATGTTTGAGTTTCTCAAAACTCAGCTTGGCACCTATTGTTTTGAATCCCATGGCCTCTGCGGCATCACTCAGTTTCAATAAGCTGCTACCTTCCCTCGTCGTTTCCGATATCTCCCGGATTTCCTTTAATGATACCAGTTTGCCATAGTGCTTGGCTATGATGCGTAGGCAGGTGGGGCCACAGTCTTTAGCATCGGGTTGTTTATAGAATGGGAAGGATTTCATTGGGAAAAGGAAGTGAAATTCAAAAACTTCATTTTTAAACTTCTCTTATAAAAAGTAATACTTAACATCTATTTCAATTTTACAATGCCAATGATGGGGTTTTGCTCTTCAAATTCTTTAGATGCATATTTTGAATTTTTAACAAAATAAAAAACATTATGAGTAGTATCCAATGGACGCAACAGCACCCTATCTCCATCATCATCCAAAATTCCTAATTCAAAATTATATGCTCTTTCGTTTTTTTTATCAAAAATGAACATCATTATCTCATTTCCAGATTTAAAGTAATGAGAAGTGATATAATTGGAAGTATTTACGATGTTACAAATCCAATAAATTTTGTTTCCTTTTTCATCCTTATTAGGTTTAGGAAAGTTGAGTTTTGCAAATGGTTCCAACTTATTGTCAATATACTCAAACAGGGTATCACGAAGTATTGGTTCATTAGTTGTGACAGGAGTGTAAACAAATTTTTTCAAATTATAGCCGCTCCAATAGTGACGGTACCCTAATGTAGAAGCTGACCTTTTCTCTAAAAAAACCTTCCTTAGCATAAGGGTATCCAAAATATCCAATTCTGAATCCATGGTATATAATACTGTTTGATTAGAATATCCTCCATCTACTTTGATGTCATACATTTGGGTGATTGCTTTTAGATTTCCGTCAGAGTATTCTAAAAAATCGAAATTTGTTGGCAACTTTCTCTCCATCAAAAGTTCGTGATTTTCCGAAAAAACCATCACCTTTCCACCACTGCCCAAGAAAAAGTTTCCTGTTCTACTGTCCCATGCAAATCCTGTTAGAAACCTATATTCTCCTGGACCATCTCCCTTTTTTCCCAGATTTTTTATATACTTACCATCATCATCAAAAATCAAGACCCTCCCTGTTCCATCAACCACATATAACAAGCCTCCGAAAAAATATACTTCTGATATTCGGCTTATTAAAACTTCCGAATTTGTTTCCAGTTTGACAATCTTTATTGATTTCGAAAGCATATCCAATTTTAATTCGTTGTCTATATTTTGAGGGACCTCTATATATAGCATATTTGATGTATCGGACCTATTACAGGAAGTCAAAACCAGAACCACAAATGAGATACTGAGTACAATTAAAATTTTTTTCATAATTAAATTAATAAATCATTATTTTTGCACTTAGTAATTTTTAATTAATTGACATGATGTTTAAGGTAGGGTTTAGAATCCCAAACCCTACCTAAATCCTGCTATGCTCCGTTGCAGGTAACGTCAGGTTGAACGCAAACTACTTGAGCTACTTCTAGTGCCTCACTAGTATCATTGGCGGCTACTAAGAATTGGTCCCCTTGACCAGGACCACCTACATGTCCACAATAACATACCCATGATCCTCCACCTGCCCCCCCGGTAATCTTCTTCATCTGATTTCTCCCAAGTACTTCATCGGAAGTAAGCCTTAACATTTCCAATCTTAACTTTTTCATGATTTTTGATTTTATTAAATATTACTTTCCTCGGACATTAAAGTCACCCGAAGCCTGTGACCATTCATCGCGATTGAATATTTTTTATCACAAAATGGTGTTTTTTTATACCAGAATATATTTTAGATCTTCTATACTGTAAGCTTTAGGTAATTCATGCCCATTGATAAAGATTGTGGGTGTGTAACTGATATTTTCCTGTTCGCACCAATTTAGCATGTCTTGTATGCGGGATTCCTGAGCTTTCAGTTCCCCGTTCATAGGGTATTTGGCTGCAAAGGTTTCATACTCCTTCTTCTCAGGCAGGTACCAATCGTCAAGTGCTTTTTGTATTTCCTCCTGACTGGCTTGAGCAGCTACTGCCATAATATGACTGATTGTTTTATATTTAATTGTATCTCCTCCGCCGGGATGAAATACGACCTGTAAGTTTATGTTTCCGGTAGCAAATAATTCTTCCAAAATAGGATGTGAATTAGCACATGGTCCGCAATAAGGATTGCATACTTTGAGTACATGATATTTGGCATTTTCCCCTTTAAGTAATATTCCCAATCCTTCTGGATTATTGGAAATTCTTCTTGAACCCGATAAAAAATGATCTAAGGTTTCACTGTTGGAAAGAAATCTGGTCAGTTTGGTTTTTTGCTTTTGGAGTTCCTTTTTAGCCAGGAAATATGGCTTAAGACTCAGCCAAGCTATAACAGTTCCTATAAATAGAAAGGAAAACAAAGCCAATTCCTGAAATTGTACAGAGACTGTGTTCACCAGAAAAATCTAACTAAGCAGGATTACTGCGAGCAGTACTGCCGAGATCCAAAGGCACAGCACACACCACTTTTTAATTTTTGACCATTGGTTATAGATGGATATGGGAATTACAAATACTCCGGACAGACTCAAATAGCCAGGTAACTGCAAACCTGATACTGAAAATGAAGTCAAAAGCAAAAAGGAATTCTCCATAAAAACTAAAATTTCCAAAATACCTAATCATTCTACCAAGTGCTTCAAAATAATAAAGGCACATATGAACTTAAACATTAGATTTTGAAATTCCAAAAACACAAAACAATACAATCCTATGAAAATCAATAAATTGCATTATTCTAAGCTCATAGTTCAGAATTATATTTTAAAATCTTCGTTTTACCCCCCCCCTCTATTCAAATTAATTGGTAAGTAAATAGAAGATTTACAGAATTTTTGACTTTTTTCATAGATTTTATAAAAAAGTTAAAGTACAATTTTATAAAAATCACGTATTTGAATGTAAGTTCACTGAAAATATCCGAAACAAGTGAAATATTAATCCGGGTCGTCAAGTGCAGCAAAATCCAACTTCGGAGCACTTCCACGCTAATCCTGCCCAAAAACAGCATGATCTGTGCAAAAAGCACCAGATAGATAAAGTTGATGTCCTGGTTCTGGATCCCCACATCCACAATGCTCTGCGTCAAAAAGGGGAAGATCAACTGCAACAGACTGCCTACCAACAACCCGATCGCCAACTGGGCAATCAGGTTTTTATAATTGAAGAGGTATTTGAACAGGAAGCTGAGGGAACGTTTTTCTTTTTCCTCCCATTTCATTTTTCTGAAGGTAGGGGTAGGTTCAAGCAGGAGCGTAATACCTTCTTTGGTATGCTCATCGGCATTGTTGCCGATCCATCGTGAAATAAATTCTTTTTTAGAATACTGGATCAGACCATAAGCTGGATCTGAGATATAGACAATATCTTTTCTGATTTTATACACCACTACAAAGTGATGTTTGTTCCAGTGGACAATAACTGGAAGGGGGGCTTCACTAAGTTTATTAAAATTCAATTTTGCCCCTATGGACTTAAGTCCCATAGCCTCTGCTGCATCACTGAGTTTCAATAAGCTACTTCCTTCCCTCGTAGTTTCGGATATTTCTCTGATTTCTTTGAGGGAAATCAGCTTGCCATAGTGCTTGGCTATGATGCGCAAGCAGGTGGGACCACAGTCTTTAAAGTCGGGTTGTTTGTAAAAGGGGAAGGTGGTTTTCAAAATAATCCGTTCTTTTTAAGAAATGTTTTCCATAAAAATTATTTTAAAAACACTCTGTAACGATAATAAACATTATAATCCAATTCGTTTTCTGAAGAACGCTTTACGTATAAAATATCATTTGAATCCATAAAGTGTACTGAACCAGAAATTGGAAGTTCTGAAATTGCACCCTGAATTCCGTTTTTATCGATTAGGATATATTTTACTTTTCGGTAATTCTCCAATGTAGACCAGTATTCCGGATCACTATGAAACTCCTCACCTTTTGCTCGAAAAGTATCATAAATTTCTTGGGGTAATTCTGTGTGAAATTCTGCTAAAAAGTAATTGCCTCCACTGAATAATTGTGTAAAAAATGGATATAATACATAGTCATTTTTGGGATCGAAGGGAAAATCAACTTTTCTTTCAGGATGAATAAGCGATATTTGGAAAAGGGGAGAAATGCCTGCATCTTTCAATTCATAAAAAAACAGCTCATTGCCAACACTTGGGAGTACTGCTACTCTATTATCACTTTTCGAAACCTGCAAATAGGAAGAAACCCTCCCCGCCCATTTCTCTTCAAGTCTTGGACTCCACGTTTTTGGATATAAATTAATTGTTTTTAATTCTTCAGTATCCCTATAATAGATATATCCAATATCAGCATTTTCATAAAAGCTCCAATTCTCGGATTTTTCGTCTAAAAATAGATCTGGAATCATATTTAAATCCTGACCGATAATAAAGGTTTTGCCATCATTTTCAAGGACTGAAAAACTCCTGTGTGAATTGTAAATGGTAAGAAAATTTAGCCCTTTTGTTAGTGCTGGACTTTGGGCTATTTTTTTAAAGTTCCCATCGAAAAAATTAAACTTATGCTCTGGAGACATTTCCTTGATTACTATTCCTTCTTGCCAAAAAGCCACTTCCAAAGGAATTTCTACCTTATTAGGACCTTCTCCCTTTGGTTCAAACCGTGAAATAATATTTCCCTTAAGATCTGTAATCAATAATTCCTCCATTTGCCTCTCATTGAAAAGGAGATGCTGCGTTTGTTCATTTTTGTCAGCAAGATATAGTTCAACCAGTGATTCAATCCTAAGAGAATCCAAAAACTCAAATTCAACTTCTCCTTCATTTGAAATCAGTTCAATTTTTTTTTGTCCTGTGGTGCAGGCAAACTGTATGAAAATAATTATTAAGAACAATGAATTCTTGAAAATCATATAATTCTATTTTAGGGGAACAATTCAGAAAATATCTATTTACATTTTTAATATTAAAGATCACAAAACTGTACTAGTATGAATTCATCGCACAGTTTTGTGATTTACTTTTTAACAAGATGTTAAAGATCCAACAGAACACCTGCAATCAGATTTACAGGTAACACAAGCGCTACAGCTTGAACCAACGCAGCATTTGAAGTTTCCGTACCCCCCAGTAATCTTCTTCATCTGACTTCTTTCCAATACTTCATCAGAAGTAAGTCTGAGCATTTCTAAACTTAACTTTTTCATGATAATAGATTTTAATGAATATTAACATCTCCAGGCATTAAGGTCAGCCGAAGACTCTGACCATTCATCGCGATTGAATATTTTTTACACCCACAACTAATCATTTAAAATATGTAATTCTTAAAAATATTAGTGGTTAAATGATTTCAATTCAAATATTTTCCCCCAATAAAAGTCTCTTTCAATTTCATTTTCAAAAACGAAAAGAAATTTATTGTTTCCCAAATAAGATACCTTTTTCCAAAATGAAGGATGACCATTGTGCTCTGGTAAAACTACTTGACTCCCATTTCTAGAAGAAAAATCATAATAATAACCGTAAAACAAGGGATCAGGGGCTTCAATGGCATCAGCTTCACTGTCATTCATTCTTATATTTTTACCTTGATTGTAAACAAAGAAAATCCGCTCATTATCCAAAGATATAACATCATTGATGTGGCTATTTATATCACTTGCTTTATTAAAATGCCGATAGTTATCAATTGTCATAGATTTGTAATCCAATCCAATAGGCTCTTTAAATCCTGGGACATCGAATTTTATTTTCTCTATTGGATACTTTGATTCTCCAATACTGTACGTATAAATGATCGGCGTCAAATTGAAAAAAAGATTCACATTCCCGCCATCCACAAAAGTCTTTGGTGAATAACTGTTATACTTAAAATCAGAGAAAAAAACACTCATAGTGTCTAAGTGACCGAACTCAGTTATTTCAAATTGATTTGTTATTTGAGAGTATTCATATTGAAGCCAAATTGGCACAGAATCAAGAACAGCCCGATGATCTGGTCTTCTGGAAAGGCCGTCTAGGTAAATATTCGGAACGATAAATTTATTTTCCCCAACAAAGTCCAGTTCATTAGAAGGCATTCCTCCCCTTAGGCTTTTGTTTGGGTCATTAAAGGGGATACTCTTCACCCATTCACCCTGATAACTGAAATAAGATAGCTTTTTATTATCCATGAAAATCAAGTGTCCGTTGTTTATCGTAACGAATGACAGATTCCGGGTATAATCTTTAGGCCCCTCTCCCTGATGATTAAATGAGTTCTGAAGCCTACCCTTTGAATCAAGAACATGGAAAGTCTGATCAAGATAGCTATAAGCTAAAAGTTTACCATCAATAACTTTGGGGAATACCAAGCCAAACTCGTAGGGTATCTCAATTTTTACAGAATCCACAAGCTCAAGATAGAAACCTAAATCCTTAATTTCGGAATTTTCATTCCGGTTACATGAAGTGAAAAAAAAGGAATTAATTGAAATAAAGATTGTTATTAATAAAAAACAGACACTAGGACTATTCAATCTCTTCAAAACTGATCTCAGGAATTTGTTGTATGATAAGAACATCATAATTGATTTCAATTCTACATAAAAACTTAGGTTAAAAACAGCTTCATCAGAAATAATCTCTTTCAAAAGATCACTTACGTTGTTCAACTTAAAAAATAAATATTAAAATTCGTAATCCAGCTTGGCTTACCACCCTTTATTTAACAATCAATGTCATTCGTACTGTTTTGCGTTCATTATATTTCTCTTGTCTTATTTTTAGCCAATTTTTGAAAAAGAGGCTTCGGCTATTCCAACATCATGATCTACAAAGCATGCCTGATTTCGTATGCCCAACTCGGCAATAGTGGTTTTGAATTGGAGATATGATACTTTCTTGACACTAAAATCCATAATTTTAGGCAAATTCATGAACCCAACTTCAAATTTTTAGCTAAATCCATGAAGTTATATTCAAATACAACCCCCATACCAAATCCAAATTCCCTAAGATATTTCAGGAAACCTATCCGGAATCAGCGTTCAAAGTCATAAGTCCAGAGAATTTTTATGAATTGGCGGGCTTGGGATCATAAATCAAATTACAGCAATTAACGCCATTTAATTTCCATCAGCAACTTATTCCTTGAGACGGATCTAATATCCATAAATATCCATTTCGCCTTGGCGGATCTAACATAACCAAATATCTCTTTCAACCCCTATATTCCCCTCCCCCAAAATTCATCTTGCCCACTTTTGTAAATACCCTTATCTTAAGAAATTCAAAAATTACATCTATGAAGAAAATATACACCTTACTCTTCGGGCTGTTGATGACCTGGAATGTCTTCGCCCAACAAAGCCCGGAAGCATTTCTAGGCTATAAAATGGGGGAAAGATTCACTCCTCATCACCGTGTAGTAGCCTATTTTGAACACCTTGCGGCAACCATGCCCAATGTCAAGTTGGTCTATTACGGCGAGACTTATGAGCATAGACCTTTGTTCATTGCCATAGCCTCCAGTGAAGAAAATATGCGCAACCTGGACAACCTGAGAACGGACAACCTCCGCAGAACAGGACTGGTTGAAGGCACTCCTTCCACTCAGGTTACTTTTAACTGGATGCAGTATAACGTGCACGGCAATGAAGCCGTTGGTGCTGAAGCTGCCATGATGACCTTCTGGCAAATGGTGGATCCTTCCAACACTACCTCCAAGGAATGGCTGAAAAACCAGGTGCTGATCATGGACCCCTGTGCCAATCCAGACGGAAAAGACCGCTATACCATGTGGTACAATCAGAAACAGAACAACAGACTTCAGCCAGACCCACAGTCTGTGGAGCACTTTGAGCCATGGCCAGGAGGAAGACCTAACCACTATATGCTGGACCTGAACAGGGACTGGGCTTGGCAGACACAAAAAGAAACTGAACAAAGAATCAAACTTTACCATGACTGGATGCCGCATTTATTTGTGGATTTTCATGAGCAGGGCATCAATGACCCATTTTACTTCGCGCCAGCCGCGCAGCCTTTGCATGAGCAGCTTTCTCCATTCCAATTGGAGTTCCAGACTTTATATGGGAAAAACACCGCCGCCAAATTTGATGCAAATGGCTGGTTTTACTTCACCAAAGAGCGCTTTGACCTGCTGTACCCAGCTTATGGGGATACTTGGCCTACCTACAACGGCGCCATCGGTATGACCATCGAAAAAGGTGGCTCCGGCCGTGCAGGCCTCGGTATGCTCAATGCCCTGGGTGACACCGTTACCTTGGCTGAAAGGATTGCCCATACGCATGTGGCAGGTATTTCCGCAGTGGAAATGGCTGCCAAGCATGCTCAGAAACTCGCCGATGAGTTTGGCAATTATTTCAAAAACAACAGTACCAACCCAAGGGCCAAATACAAGAGCTTTGTCATCAAAGGAGAACAAAACCCGGAAAGGGTAAAAGCGCTTCTGAATCTTTTGGATAAAAATGGCATCCAATATGGCTTCGCAGGAAACAGATCAGGTTTGAGAGGATTGGATTACTCGAGTGGAAAATCAACCACCTTCTCTACTACCGACAAGGATATCATCGTCAATGCTTACCAGCCAAAGTCTGTCTTGACACAGGTTTTGTTTGAGCCAGAGGCTACACTACAGGATAGCATTACCTATGACATCACGAGCTGGGCATTGCCTTATTCCTATGGCGTGCAGGCTTATGCATTGGAAACCCGATTGGATGCTGCCAAAAAATATGAAAAGTCAGCTTTCACCGCCAATGCCGTGAGCGGCAAACCACTGGCCTATCTGGCACCTTGGAATGCTACCAAACACGCCAAGTTCCTGTCTGCTCTTTTGAATGAAGGTATCCGTGTCAGATTTGCGGAATATGCTTTCGAAATTGAAGGAAAGAGCTATCCTGCCGGAACCCTGATCATACACAGAAATGGCAATCAGTATGTAGCCAACTATGATCAGAAAGTGGTGGATGCTGCCAACAAATTTGAAATTAGCCTGAACACCAGCAATTCAGCATTTGTCGACAAAGGAAAAGACTTCGGATCTCCTGATGTCAAGGCAATTGTAAAACCAAATGTGGCTATTTTGGGCGGTAATGGAACATCATCCCTGAATTTCGGTGAACTTTGGTATTTCTTCGAGCAGGAACTCGATTATCCTGTCAGCATCCTTGAGGCAGATAACCTGGGCAGATTTGACCTTTCCAAGTACCATGTCATCTTACTTCCATCCAGCTGGGGAACTTACCTCAATGAAAACAATATGAAGAAAGTGATGGATTGGGTAAGAAATGGCGGTAAACTGATCGCTATCGAAAATGCCCTGAATGCTTTTGCAGATAAAAATGGATTTGACCTGAGCCGATATGATACGGAAGAGGAGAAAAAGGCTGCCGAGAAAGAGCAGAAAGAAATCCAAAATGTAGAAAGACTGGAACCGTATCAGGAAAGAGAGCGTCTGGCCATTTCCAATACAGCGGCAGGTGCCATCTACGAAGTGAGAATGGATGAAACCCATCCACTGTCTTATGGTATGGGAGGCAAATTTTATACCCTGAAAAATAACGGTTCAAGGTTCTCTTACCTAACCAATGGTGTCAACGCAGGTATTATCCCTGGCAATGATGCCTACAGATTTGGCTACATCGGCAACAAAATCAAGCCAAAGATGGCGAAATCCATGGTGTACGGCGTGGAATCCCAGGGAAGGGGACAGATCGTCTACATGGTGGACAACCCTATGTTCCGTTCCTTCTGGGAAAGCGGCAAGCTGTTGATGGCAAATGCTGTTTTCTTTGTAGGACAATAGGAGAGGCGAGAGTTTAGAAACGAGAGTTTAGAGACAAGAAGCTAGACCCGATCTGTGTAAAAATGGAGATTTTGTACCAAGTACGAAGTACCATGTACCAAGAAAAAGTTCGAGTAAATTACAAGCAAGCTTGCCTAACTTTTGGTAGGAGGTGAGAGTTTAGCGTCAAGAAACAAGACTCTGGTAGGAGTCTAATACCGACAGGTTATTTGCCCCGAGTTGCCACTCGGGTCTTGAAGAGAGTAATTGACCCGGTCCTCCCAACTCCGATAGGAGTTCAATGAATGACTTGAATACTGATTTTCCGAAAACAAAGATAAAATTTAAAATTGAAAACAAATACCCGATAATTCTACTAGTCTACTAGTAAGATTATCGGGTATTTTATCTATTGGACTAGTAAAATTATCGGATTTTATCTCTAAGCGAGCAACCAAAAAACTACACTTGACAGATTTATTCATACCTCCTCTGTAAGCCTAGTGAACGTGGTTATCGAATTTAAAAGAGGAAGAAAAAAAGTATGTCTGTGGAAATCACAAAACAAGATCAGCTTAAAAGTCCAAGCTTCTTTTTCACTTCAAAAATTTATTTTTATAATGTCAGCCTGCTCAAATGACCTCAAACTTAAGGGCGATAAACACCTTCAACTTAATTTTTAATCTCAAAAAAAGTGTTCTGCAAGAAATAGAAAAAGAAACCTCCATCAGCAGGCCCGAGTCTATCGTAGAAGCCATTTTCACCCAACCCTACACCAAGGTAAAGGCAAAAAACATATGGTTTATTTGGAAATAAGAATTTCACCAAAGTAGTTTTTCCCAGAATTACTGACAAAAGAGATGGATTGACTATCGGGAGACCAGGAGGGCACATTGATAGTTCCCTGTCCTCCATATAAATAAGCAATAACTCTTGGTGCCCCTCCGGAAGTTGGCATTAATTTTAACTCCACCCGCTTATAAGAGGGATGGCTGTTCCTTGGAATATCCTCGGGAAAAGCAATATAGGCTATCCATTTCCCATCCGGTGAAATATGGGGAAACCAATTATTATATTGGTCAAAAGTCAATTGCTCGGGATCTGAACCATCAGGTTTCATTCTCCAAATCTGCATTGTCCCGGATGCACTGCCATTATAATAAATATACTTTTCATCGGGAGAATATTCGCATCCATCTACATGTTCCCATGGTTTGGTTGAAGTAAGCGCAATTTCTTCGCCCCCATGAATATTCTTCTTATAAATATCATAGGATTGTTTTTCTCCCCTCTGTCCAACATAGAGAACTTCTTCATTGTTAGGCGCCCAGCCATGCCAGTAAGACGGTGTTTCTTCAGTTACCAATTTGGGTTCTCCTCCTTCCAAGGGGAGTACATACACCGTAGAGCCCCAACCTGGATATCCCTCTCTTTGATGACTTATGGCCAATAATTTCCCATCAAAAGAAATCCCATGATCATTGTTATTTTTATCTGCAAATCCAGTATTGAGCTTTTCAAGATTACCCCCTTCTACAGGAATGGTGTACAAAGAACCATCCATATTGATCAATAACTTTCTGCCGTCAGGCATCCAGTTTGGAGCCTCAAATCTCCCGTCTTTTTCATAGATAACCTTTCTTAGCCCGGTAAAAACATTCATGGTTTCCAGACGACAACCCAAATATCCTTCCCTTCCGGGATTGTAATTTTCCCCTACGGGCCTGTCCAACCGAACATTCCAAACTTTTGCCTGTTCCGAAACATTCTCGTTATGGGAACTGATAAAAATTCCTCCTAAGACACTTCCTTTCAATGCTGACATTTTGTGCGAACCGATTACCTGAAGTGGCTCACCCGAATGTGCCGCCCTCATGATAAACTCGTTTCCGGAACGTTCCAATTGTAAAATGGAATAATGGCTCTTCGGGGGAAAAATCTCATCTTCCGGGTCTCTCATAAAGGCCCCTTTTAACTCTCTCCATTGCAGGACCGTCAATCCATCTCCATGTAAGGTTGCCGTAATATGGGCAGCATTGTCATCTTCTGATTCTCTGATCATCAAACCTACTTTTCGGTGGGGATCAGCACCATCGCCCACAAACTCAAAATTGGCCGTTAAGATGAAATCTCCTTCAATTTTTTCAAAAGCATAGTGAAACTCATCCCTTTCAAACCAGATGTTATATCCTGCTCCCTTGAGATGGTAGGACTGAGTTTGTGAATCAAATACCGTTTCACCTTTGAGTTTGGGCATACCTATATCTTTTACATGACTGAATATTCCAACTTTTGTTCCTTGTGCAAAGGCAAATTGAACAAGAAAAAAGCCAATTAGGGCAATTAAGTATTTCATTGTTTTGGTGTTTAAATAAGAATTATATCAAAAAATCGGGTGCTTCTCATCATTTCATGATGGTTGAAAAATTTAGGAAAAAAAATCCACATTTTGGGCAAATCCCATGTTTCTCTGAATCAGAACATATTACAAGTTCTTCCTTCATTCACTGAAATTCCAGCTAACTGACATTTCAATCATCAAATTCAACACTTCAGTCAGTTTAAATTTTTCGGGTGTGGTTTCTTCCCCAATTTTGAATCAAATCTTATTGCCATGAAAATTCTATTAGCAATTTGTTTCCTTTTTGTCATTAACCTGAGTGAAGCCCAATCCATCATCAAGGGTACGGTAAAAGACCCTAAGGGGATTACCATCCCTGGGGTAAATATTTATCTTAAAGGAACTTTTGAGGGAACTTCCTCAGAAATCGATGGGACATATAGCTTAGAAGTAGAAAAGCAAGGTACCTATATCCTTATTTTCCAGTCCATGGGTTACAACCCTCAGGAAATTGAGGTGGTATTGAATGGAACAGAACTGATTTTGAATCCTGTATTAAGAGAATCTATTAACGAAATGACTGCTGTAACTATAAGCGCCGGGGCCATGGAAGCATCAGATGAGAAAAAAGCAGTGGTCTTAAGGCCTATAGATATTGTAACAGTCCCTTCCGCCATGGGAGATATTATCGGAGCCTTTCAAACTTTGCCTGGAACTGCCAACGTAGGGAATGATGGACGATTGTTTGTAAGAGGAGGCGATGCAAGCGAAACAGCTATTTTTATTGATGGGTTGAAGGTAGGAAATGCTTTTGGGACTACGGCTGCAAATGTACCCACCCGTACCCGGTTCAATCCCAACCTCTTCAAAGGCTCATTTTTCAGTACAGGAGGATATTCCGCTGAATATGGACATGCCCTATCCTCAGCGCTTGCATTGAACACCGTAGATTTTCCTCAAAGAAGCCAAGGGGATATCAGTCTGATGTCAGTGGGCGGAGGATTTACCCAAACTTTGGCAGGTGAGAAAAATAGCCTGACCGCTTCTGCTAATTATTTTGATCTTTTGCCCTATCAGTCCCTTGTCAGGCAAAATTTTGATTGGGAGCGTGCAACCTATGGATGGGATATGGAGGTTTCTGCACGACAAAAATGGGGCAAAAACGGAATGGTCAAAGTCTTTGCACATACCGAAGCCGGTGGTATGCAAATCTGGCAGCCCATCCCTGGTATTGAAGGCCGAGGTCAGTTAGTAAATCTCAAGAACCACTATTCCTTTGCCCAGACTTCTTTCAGACAATTTGGCAAAAATGAATGGACATATTATGGAGGGATTTCTTTCTCTCACAATGTGGATGAATACCTAGTCGATCAAGTGGATATGCGAAACCAAAACCAGGTGTTGCACAGCAAATTGGTTGGGGTAAAAGAATTTTCTGATAGATTTTCCTTGAAAAGCGGCATCGAATCATACCTGTTCAAATATGAAGAAAGACTTAGATCCGAAAACCTCGGTAGAAATTTCCAAGATCTTCAGGCAACTATCTTTACTGAAGCGGATTATTACATAAATAATAGTCTTGTTCTAAGGGGAGGATTAAGAGGAGGAAACAGCACTTTGGCTAATCAGGCCTGGGTAGACCCAAGGTTATCCTTTGCTTACAAGTTTAAGGATGGCGGCCAACTTTCCCTTGCAGCGGGTCAGTTCAGCCAAATGCCTGTGGAAGAACTTAGAGTTATCGAACCATCAGTACGGAATGTACGGTCTGACCATTTAATTCTGAATTACTTCCTAAGCAAAAATGGAAGAACCGTTAGAGCTGAAGCCTTTTATAAAGATTATAAAAATTTATTGACTTACGAAGGTTTTAGATTCCAATACCATACCATTAACCAAGTTGGAGAGGGCTTTGCAAGGGGATTTGATTTCTTTTACAGGGATCAGAAAAGTTTCAAAAACACAGACTTTTGGATCACATACAGTTTTGTTGACAGCAAGAGACAATATGCACAATTTACAGAATGGGTGCAACCTGGATTTGCCCCAAGGAATAACGGGTCAATTGTGGTGAAGCATTTTATTTCTACCCTCAAATCCCAATTAGGCATTTCATTCAGCATCAATGATGGTTACACCTATCATGACCCAAATTTGCCAGGGCAAATGAATTCCAAAACTAAAGGATTTCAGGATTTGAGTTTAGGCTGGAGTTACTTAGCTAAACCAAACTTGATCATTCATATGGCCTGTTCCAATGTGTTCGGCAGGGACAATATTTTCGGCTATCAGTTCAGTCCTATCCCCAATGAAAACGGGGTTTATGAATCCCTTCCCGTTAGACAGACTGCCCCAAGGTTTATTTTCCTGGGTATATTCCTTACCCTCAGTAAAGACAAAACAGCTAATCAATTAAACAACTTATAAAATATAAAATCCATGAAAAAGTACAGTTTAGCAATTCTCGTACTGATGTTGATTTCAATAATTTCCCCAGCTTCCAATGATGCCTATGAAAATGCCATGCGTAAGGAACTCCAGGGCATGAAAAAAGCAGTCAGTTCAACTGATCTTCAAAAGTCAGCCAATGGTTTTGCCAGGATCGCGGCAATGATGCCGGAAGAATGGCTGCCGGATTATTATGCGGCTTTGGCTTTGGCGAATGCAGGGTTTAGAAGCCAAGGTGGTGCGGATGAAAAGGATGCATTTTTCGCCCAGGCTAAAAAATATGCGGATAAAGCTGCAACCATTTCCCCCAACAACTCTGAGATTGTGGCCCTTCAGGGATTTATCACCATGGGTGAACTGGCAGTGGATCCCAATTCCAGGGGACAGCATTTGTCCGGAGTTGCCATGCAGACATTTGGTAAGGCAGTGGAGCTGAACAGGCAGAATCCAAGGGCCATCATGATGCTTGGACAGATGGAATTGGGAATGGCCCGGTTTTTTGGACAGGGCCCTGAAAAGGCTTGTGGATTGATCAAATCCAGTTTGGAATTATTTGAAAAAGAGGAGGCCAATAGCCAAGAAGAAACTATCCAACCTACTTGGGGAAAAGAGATGGCCTTACAACTGCAAGATGTGTGTAACTAAATTCAGAAAGATTATCGTTTTGGTTTTCAAGTCTACAGTAATTATTTCTTGAATCAAATGGCATTTCAGAGGTCTATCTATCCACGCAGAAAAAACAACTGACCCCATGATACATAATGAAATCGGACTGGTGCATGTGATCGCATCAGTCCTCGCATTGATTACCGGCACTTGGGTACTTCTTTCGAAGAAAGGAAGTAAAATCCACATCCGAATAGGCTATGTATATGTTTTTAGTATGGTCTTACTCTTGGGAACAGCTTTTAGTCTCTATCATCTGTTTGGAAAATGGGGTATCTTCCATTACATGGCCATATTAAGTACTTTGACACTTGTCATGGGAATGCTTCCTGTTATCCAAAGACCTAGGAAATCCTTAAGCGTTTACTATCATTTTTCGTGGATGTATTGGTCAGTTCTAGGTTTATATGCAGCCTTTATCAGTGAAATGCTGACAAGAGTACCCCAAACCCCATTCTTTGGTATGGTTGGAATAGCCACTCTTGTCATCACTACTACAGGAGGGTACATTTTTAGAACCAAAAAGAAAAAATGGAAATATGAATTTTCTATATTGGATAGACAAAACCATAAATAATGAAAAAGCTTTCTTTCCTTTTGATGATTAGCATATTGGCAATTCTTCTTGCTGGTTGTGCTTCAGTTGAACCAATCGATCCCTGCCTTCAGGGAAAATCCTATGGTTTCTTTTGGGGAGTCCTTCATGGTTTGATTGCCCCAATTTCATTATTGGTCAGTTTTTTTGATAAGGAGACAGTCATGTATGCACAGAATAATTCTGGTTCCTGGTATGGATTGGGGTTTCTTATTGGCTCGGGAGGCTGGGGGATTCTTGCTTCAAATTCCTCCAAAAAAGGTAAATAATTAAAAATCAAGATGACAGAAAAAACAGCTTCATTTCCTGAGAAATATTCAAAAAAAGTATTCGCCTCGGCTACAATTTTTACATCCCTTCGGAAATTTTTACTTCTAAATCTTGGGATAGCCGCAGTTTTAATGCTGATCCAATGTCCAACCTGCCTACTTTCACTTGAAGGATTGAAGAGTATTTTCCCTGACTTTATTTTTTCCTTTTTGATGTCTTCCTCCATCAGTTTCGGTGGTTTCTATGTAGATGGATACTTCGACAGGAGGATTTCATGGATCCAACATCCTGTCAAAAGACTGGTATTAACAGCAGGGACATACCTGGTATATTGTTTTATTATCAGTTTTATACTGACTACGCTCTATGTTTTGGTAACAATTGAAGGTGTTACTCTCAGTAATATTTCCTGGACCCGAATGTTGGGAAATACGGTTTATCCCATTATTGTTGCTTTAATTATCATTTCCATATTTATTTCGAGATCCTGGCTATTTGAATGGAGAAATGCAGCGATTGAAGCCGAACAGCTTAAATCTGAAAAGCTGGCAAGTCAATACCAGTCCCTTAAAGACCAACTCAATCCCCATTTCCTATTCAATTCCCTCAATGTGCTTTCCAATCTAGTCTATGAAAGTCCGGACAAATCCGCAGAATTTATACAGCAACTCTCCAAAATTTACCGATATGTGCTGGATGTTCAACAGGAACAACTGGTAAGTCTGAAAAATGAACTTGATTTTGCGGAGCATTACCTTAGTCTTCAGAAAATCAGGTTTGAGGACAGTCTGGAATATTTTATAGATGTGGAACCCTCCCTAGATCTTTACCTTCCCCCGCTTTCCTTACAACTGTTGTTGGAAAATGCCATAAAACACAACATTGCTTCCGGGGAAAACCCTCTTAAAATCTTAATTGAACAAGTGGGCAACAACCTTATAGTGAGAAATATTCTTCAGCCTAAGCTGACTCAGAAAACTTCAAATACGGGAATTGGCTTAGCTAATATTCAGAAGCGTTATGCTTTGTTGAGCGACCAGAAACCAAAAATCATGCAGACTGCCAAGGAATTTATTGTTGAACTTCCACTTTTAAAAATCAGCCAGTCATGAAAGTCCTAATTATCGAAGACGAAAAGCCTGCCGCCAACCGTTTGAAACAACTGATACTGGAAGTACTTCCTGAAGCAAAAATCGACGGAAACCTGGAGAGTATTACTGCAGCTTCCCAGTGGTTAAAAACCAATGATGAGCCTGACCTCATTTTTTGTGACATCCAATTGGCAGATGGTTTAAGTTTCGAAATATTCAACAGGGTGAAGGTGAACAGTCCTATAATATTTACAACGGCTTTTGACCAATACGCTATCAAAGCTTTCAAACTCAATTCCATTGATTACCTCCTAAAGCCCATCAGTCCAAAGGAATTGGAAGGTGCAGTTCAAAAGTTCAAAAGCCTTCAAATCAGACCGGTAGTGGACATCCATCAGCTTCAAGAGCTTTTAACCCCCAAACAAAAAGAATACAAAAGCAGGTTTATGGTCAAGATTGGGGAAAAAATCCAGGCAGTTCAGGCCTCTGAAGCTTCGTATTTTCTAAGTGAAGAGCGGGTAACTTTTTTGCATACCTTTGAAGGTAAACGTTATATTCTTGACTACACCTTGGACCAATTGGAGGCATTGCTGGATCCAAAGCAGTTTTTCAGGCTCAATAGGAAATACATAGCTGCAATTGAGGCCATTTCTGAAATCCATACTTATTCCAACAGTAGATTGAAAATTAAGCTAAAAGATTGTTCTGATAATGATATCCTCGTAAGTAGGGAAAAAGTGGGCGCAATGAAGGAATGGTTGGATGGGAAATAAAAAACCCACTTTCCCCAAAATTCAGCAAAGGTTTCCGCATCAACATGCAAGATAACCAAGCTGGAAAGGGTGTCATTATTTGTCGCATTCAAAATGCTTATCCCATGAAAGAAAGTATTGAGGCTATGGGACTTTGTAGATTCATCGATAAAATCAAGCCCTAAACTTGATGTTCTCTGTCAAAAGTAAACTTGATGCTACACCTTTCAGGATTCACCATAAATATTATGCTTCCAAAGAGGAAAAGTCTGGTCAAAAAATCCTAAAAAGTTCTTGATATTATGAGGAGTGGGCCCTCCAAGAGTTTCAAACTCTTGGAGGGTTTTACTTATTAAAATGGAATTCTGACATTTAATGCTATATTTCTCCCCATCTGATTGATTCCAAAAGGTCTGAAAAGGGACAAATGGTCAAGGTAGGTTTTATTCAAAAGGTTGGTCCCACTGACATAAACATCCAAAAGATTGTTGCCCACTTTTAAATTTCCTCCAATATTCATTCCCAATAAAAAATATCCCGGAGTGGCTTCTTCCAATGGTGCGGGTTTATTTTGGTCAAATACCAAAGAACCTAACACACTGATATAGGGTTTCTGGATGATTCCCAAATCTTTTAACCTAAAGTCTATTGATTGGTTCCATCGATATGCAGGAATGTAAGGCAAATAGGTTAGGTCGTTTGTCCTTTGTCCAATGACCATGGAATAAGAAGTCGAGGCGCCAAACCATTTTGCAGAAACAGGATGGAAATCGAGTTCAAGTTCTCCTCCATAAAGCCTGGCATCTGCTTGTTCAAATGTCCAAATCTCCAAATCCTCCTCCATTTCTCCAGTAGGTGCGAAAAAGATGTAATTATTGATGTCATTGTAAAATACCTCTCCGGAAATTGAAAAATTATTGGTCCTATACCGGACTCCAAAGTCTGTCTGGATATTCTGCTCCCGTTGAAACTCAGCATTGCCTTTTTCAAATCGTCTGGTTCCAGGATGTACGCCATTGGAGAAAAGCTCTGCCAAATCAGGAGCCCTGAAACCTTGGGCAACGTTTAACCTGAACCTCCAATGAGAATCAGGCCTAAAGGTAGCACCTGCGGAGGTGGTCACCCCATCAAAGGTCCGCTCAAGTTTTCTGTCCTCAGGCTCACCTGGAAGTATAAAACCAAAATCTATGAAATGGGGCGCGCTTGCATCTACATTCACTTTTCGGTAATCATATCTTAATCCTCCTTGGATTACCCATTTTTCTGTATTATAATTCAAAAGGCCATAAATAGAACGGTCATCTTTTCTGGCATCCGGTATCAAATATTCAAGGGCATCATCATAGTTGATGGTCTGAAGTAAAAAACCCTGAATACCAAAAATCGCCTCTAAATTTGGGCTTAATCCTTTGAAGTATTTCACATCATACATGAAATTGGTCTGATTAAGTCCCAAATCAACCAATTCACCACCGGTTTCAATCTCTTCTCTTAGATTTTTATGAAGCCCGAAAGTTGCTTTGATTTTATCCTCCCCTAGAAATACATTGGTTTCTGAAGAAAGGAAATGGTCGGTTACGTTTTGAAATGGGGTCTGCGATTTTCTATCTCCCCGGTATGTTGCCAACCCTTCTACATCCGACTCATCCAAAATACCCAGTTTTTGCTTTAGATAGGTATACCTTAATCTTGTGTCCCCCCATTTTTTTTGAAACCCTACAGCACCTTTGAAATTTTGGGTATTGAAACGGGTATTCCCCATGGTCCTGCCATCTCCATCCAAATAATCTGCATGTGATTCCATTGCCCCATTAAAGGACCAAAGGAATCCCTGATCCGTATTTCCCTTTACGCCTGCCTCTGACCTTACACCCAAGGTATTACTGTAACCTCTTAGATTGAGATATCCTTCGATATCCCCTTGTATGGCATCTTTTTCTTCAATAAGATTCACTACTCCTGCCATGGCACCAGAGCCATAAATGATAGAAGCAGGACCTTTGATCATCTCGATATTGGCAATCCCCGTTTCGGTCATTCCCAGACCATGATCCGCTCCCCATTGCTGGTTTTCAAATCTTGCCCCTTGATACACAGAAAGCACTCTACTGAAAGAAAGACCTCTGATTACGGGCTTGCTGATACCAGGACCCAATGAAATCTCACTGACCCCCGGTGTTCTTGCCAGCGCTGACATCAGGTTAGGTGAAGGCATTTTGAGCAGATCGGTTTTACTGACCTTTTCTATACTGATAGGAGAGCTTTCCTTACTCATGATATAGGCGCCAGAAACAACTACCTCATCAATATTGGTGGTCATTTCCTCTAATTGGATCAGAAGGGTTTTGCTGGCGTTGCCAGGTTTGATGGTCTGAACCTCAGTACCGTAGCCCACAAAGGATATCTGTAAGGTAATGTTCCTTTCAGGCAGTCCACTGATGCTGAAATTTCCGTCAAGGTCGGTCACAACCCCTCTGTTAAGGTCTGCAATTAAAATAGTTACTCCCGGTAGGGGTAATTTTGTGTCTTTATCGATAACCTTACCGGATAAAGAAAGTGTCTGAGCTGCCAATACCCCAACTGAAGCCAGGTATACGGCAACAAACAGTAAATATCTCATTGTTTGTAAAAGATAGGATTAGATTAGAAATAAGGTGTCTCTATCCGGCATAAAGCTGGAATAGGCAAATAAAAATCAGGCCTTGTTAGGCGGCCCCCTTAAATCAAATCCGTTGGCTACTTCCTGAAAAAACGCTGGAGAGACCAAAGGTAACTGAACACTTATTTCTACCTCAGTGAGTTCAGGTACATCAATATCAACAGTATAAACAAAATATTCTGCATGGGCGATAAGATCCAAAATGATCAGCTCCATTTCGGTATGCCCGTGGTCAGGCTGCTCCTCCTGCTCTTGGGAAAGAATCGGATGGGCATGGGTGATAATCCTGCCGTTTTCCAGTTCATGGGAGTGAAAAAACAATACCCCATTGGCCAAAATGGTCAACATCAAAGCCAAACTGAAATGGCTTAAAAAGGGCAGTATTTTTCTAAACTTACTCACTATGATTCCAAATCTTCAAACTGAAGTTTTGAACAATTGTTGCGAAAATAGAAAAGAATATTGAAAAACTGAGTATAGATTTACTTTTAGGTGGATTTTAGAAGGTTGGGTGGTTTTATATTTTCCCTATTTAGCTAAATTTACCCTGTGATCAATTTTAACTACCGACCTGAAAGCTATTTTGACGGCTCAGGTCCAACCACCTTATTGGCCAAATTATTATACCCCGAAAGCCAATGGGGAGAGGAAATCAATATCTACGCCAATGTGATAGATGGTGAATATTACTTTGAAGCAATTGATTTTTATGGCAATGACATCAAGCTAAACCCTGAGAAAATCAATCAGCCACTCACCTTACAGGAACTGATATTTTTGATTGAAACCATGGATGTTGAAAGTAAAAGTGCTCAGGGAAATGTAGAACTTACCCTTTCCGGTATCCCAGAGGCTGAAAGCAAACTCTACCCTGACCTTGAAAGGTATTTTTCCGAAAAAAGAAATTATTACGGACTGCGTTAAAAATCTAAAATAGATTCGTAAGCCCTGGAAAGCACATGATGTGTCTTGAACCAATAATCATAAGTTTCAAAAAGCACACATTCCTTTAAATTCATTCCCTGAAACTCAATCTGCCTGATGCTTTCTTTGGGAAGCCAGCTTCTGAGGTCATTTGCCTGATCAATAGTCAATTGAGCCAGTTCAATGACCATTTCTCCGTGGATATTCAATGGTATCAGTTTAGTCATAATACGTAACCTTTATAATCCAAAGGAAGGAATAAAGTAGCAGGATTTGATTAATTATACATGATGATTGTGTTAAATTTAGCCGCATCGTCCCAAACGGACCATAGAATCTTTTCTCTTGATGTTAAATATTCTCCTTATCCCTATTTTCCTCCTGCTGGGAATAGGTCTTCAGCAAATCAAATCCTTGCCTGGCCATACAGCCAAATACCTAAACCTCTACCTCATTTATGTGGTTTTACCGGCTTTGGCTTTAAAATACCTGCCTTCTGTGGAGTTGAAACCTGAACTGGCCTTTCCCGTGGCCACTGCATGGATAAGTTTCGCCTTTTCCTGGCTGATATTTGGATTTCTTGGCGCCCAGTTCAATTGGAACAAATCGATTACAGGATGCCTGATTATTACTTCCGGACTGGCCAATACCTCTTTTGTGGGATTCCCCATTGTAAGTGCTTTGTACGGAGAGGAAGCAGTAAAAATTGCCCTTCTCATTGATCAGGCAGGATCATTTATCATTGTGAGCAGTGTGGCAGTCATCGTGGCTTCCATTTACAGTTCCGGCAAAAAAAGAAAGAGGGACATCAGTAAAAAAATACTGACCTTCCCTCCTTTTATATTCTTTATGGTTGCCATCATCATGAATCTTTCAGGAATCCATACACCTGAAATACTGAAATCAGTTCTGGACTTCGTTGCAATGACCCTCACCCCTGTCGCCTTGACTGCTGTCGGCCTTCAGGTTAACATCAACCTAAATGCCATTATGTCCAAGTATCTTTGGTTCGGACTTACTTACAAGCTTCTTTTTATTCCCTTGGTCATCCTTCTACTCTTCAAACACATTTTTCAACTGGAAGGTATGCTCTTCAAAGTCTCAGTTATCGAAACTGCCATGGCTCCAATGATCACCGGGTCTATTATTGCCATCTCCCACAATCTGGAACCCAAACTCGCTTCTCTTCTTGTTGGAATTGGCATACCCCTTTCCTTTCTGACCATAGGGCTCTGGTATTATATCCTTGGCTGAATATCGTTTTTCTTTGTGGTATCAGGTTTGACGGTATCAGGTTTTGTAGCTTTTGGTCTGATCAGGCCTTTAAGTACGTTTTTGGCCTCTTCCACCACTTTCTCTTTGGTGTCCGCCACTTTCTTCTCGGCCTCTTTTTTCACACTGTCCTGAACAATTTCTGCCTTTAATTGGACCTCTCTCTTGATACTGTCTTCCGCGGCCCGGAACTGTTGGGTTACCTGCTCCTGAATATTTTCCCGCTCACTGCTTACTCTTGATTTTAGGGCGGCTGCCAAGAGGTTCTCAATGCTATTTCCTCCTGCTAATCCTATTTTAGGACTATTGTAAGTCCCTCCAAGGCTAATGGAAACAGGGATCAAGGTGGAAGCATTGGCGTCAGTGCCGGATATTGTCGCCAACAAGGCATTCGCCTGTGCGCCAAATCTACCCGCAGGTACCTGCATGTTGAGCAAATAATTGATCGAACCATCAAAACCCGTACTTCCCTGAATCGTAGCCTGATAATCCCAAAGTTTGAGATCAAAAGGACGGACCGATAAAAGACCATCTTTAATTTCTATCGGGATAGAAAGATTTCTGAACAGTAAAGTGTTGGTATCATTTAATTTGGTGAGGCTGGTAATACCCTGCAACAACTGACTGTTTTGATAAGCAGCTTCTGCCACTTTCAATAAACCCTTGACATCTAATGAGGATAGAATAGGCATCATATCCTGCGCCAAAATGCCCGACAAATTCAGGTTACTGTTGAATTTACCTGTCAAATGCTGGGCTATGGGCGCAAATGCTTTTACAGTATTGAATGCTTCAAATGCAGCAGGTATGCTGAGATCAGCCAAATTGAGGCTAAGATCAAACAATGGGGCTGTGATATCTCTTGGATCATAAGAGCCATTTAATGTCATCTGTCCACCCAAAGTCTTCATCCCGGCATCTGTGAAGCTTAACACCCCATCTTTCAATGTCATATTTCCCCTTACCTCTTTAAGGTTGAGGTTATCATAAATCACCTCATCAGCGGCAAGGGACATGGAAAAATCAATATTTTTAGGCAATTCGATTACAGTCAGGGCTTCATCTCCCCCACTGCTTTCAGTCATCCATTCATTAGCATCAAACTTGCTTGAAGTCAATGAAAGCTGTCCCTTCAAAACGGCATTTTCTTCCAGAATGAAGTTCATGTAGTTGGACAAAAAGCCACTAGCCTGCAATGGGCTTTTTCCCACCCTTGAATCCATTTGGGTCAAATTAATCCGGTCTGGGGAAAAATCAGCTTTAGCCTGATGGATGCGTACTCCCTGCGGCAAATCGGTTGAGGTAAAATAAAAGTTATTGACTTCCACCTGACCACGGGTATCCAATCGGTTATATCTTTTCTCTTCCACATCCTTATAGGAACCCTTTGTCAAGAGGTCAGCCTTTATCTTACCCTCCATAATCAGGTTTTCCATCGGGAATATTTTCAGCATTTTGCCCAAATCAATAGTGCCTTTGACTGATCCGTCCCAATTCAAAACAGAAAAATCTGCAATCTTCATCCGGCCATCGATATTTTCATCTTCCAGTTCAAAACCAAACTTTGTCAGATCTACAACAAAGTCATTCATTTTACCTGTCTTGTTTTGAACGGTAGCATTGACATTCAAGTGCTCAATTGGCGCTGGATAATCCGCACTTTTCACATAAACATCGCTCAAAAGTAATTTGGCATTGATCACCGGAATAATTTCCGCTATAGAGTCATATCTTCCTTTTGCCTCTGCATTCACATCAAGCAAACCCTTCAAGGTCATTCCCTCTATAGGAAAAATTGAAGTCATTTCCTCCAAATTCAGTTTCCCAACCAAAGCACCATCTATATCATAGCTGACCAAATCGGCCAGTGCAAAGCGTCCTGAAATGGGATTACTGCCAAAGTTCAAACTGAAGGTTGGAATATTGATAGATGTATTTTCCAGATTACCACTGCTGTTCTTAACCTGCATATCAATCTGAATATCACTCACCGGTCTCGGTAGTTCGGGATATTGGAACATCCCATCATTGACTTTCATGGCAATATCAAAGAAAGGGAAACTGGTATCACTGTAAAGTCCCCTGAAAAATCCACCGAAGTCCATACTACCGGATGTCTTCAGACTGGAAAAGCTCTCTGTATACATACCTGGTACCAAAGAAAGGATGCTTTTAAAACTATTGTCTTTTCCTGCAAAATTCAGGTCAAAGTCTATACCTTCATCAGGAAGGGCTACAAATCCGTTTAAATCAAAAAGAAAGTCATTGAGGGCAAAATCTCCGTCTCCAAAAGAAAACTTCATCTGATTCATATCGATATTCATCAGTGTCTCTCCCTGGAATTGCTTGTTTCTTAAATAGTTGGTTCCCTCATAAGTGATATCTGCAATCAAAGCTTTAGCTCTGACCGGTAATTCGTATACATCTAGGGTAAAATCACCTTTGCCTTCTGCTTCTATCTGACCCAGTGCCATGAAATATTGCAGGGACCTATCATCGTAGATCAGGTTCACATTCTTTACCTCAATGAGGTCTACACCCATTTTGAAATTATGCTCTACCTCTTCCCCATCTTCTGAAGGGTAGGTAATATCATAATTAGCCCTACCATCTTCCAACACTTTGACATAAACACTTCCCCCATCCACATGCACACCGGTAAGGGTGGGATAATCTCCAAACAGTACCGATTTCAAATTAAAATCAACCTGCATTTGATCCACATGAATCAGGGTATCATTCTGAAAGGGGGGATTCCCGATAATTCCGAAATCATTGATGGATGCGGAGATATGGGGAAAGCGCTTGAACACACTCAGGCTGATATTGTTAAAATCAAAATACACCTGTGCATTGATAGATTCGGCTATCTCCTTGTCAATGCGCTCAACAATTTTATCCTTGAAAATGAAGGGTAGGGCTACCAATGAGGCCAGGAGAAAAATGAAAACTCCCAGTATAATCAATATTGTCTTTTTCATAGCAGATTCAAGTCAGTTCTATAGTTTATAACGAAAAATACACCCAAAAGGTCACTAAAACCCTGCCAAAGTCAGGCTCAAAGTGGCCAAACTTTCTGTATTTCTTTTTCAAATTCCAGGTGGATCAAATTATTGGTTGCCAGAATTTCCCCACTGAAAATATAATCATCTCCCTGACGGAAATCTGTCACCTTTCCTCCTGCCTCCTGCACGATTATCACTCCTGCGGCCACATCATAGGGCTTCAGGTCATATTCAAAGAACCCGTCCACCCTTCCGCAGGCCACATAGCATAAATCTACTGCTGCGCTGCCCATTCTCCTGAGTCCATGGCATTTTTCCATCAAACTCCTCAGGACTTTCAGGTAATCATCAATCCTGCCAAATGCACTATAAGGAAAACCTGTAGCGATCAGACTTTCAGAAAGTGTTTTGGATCCAGTCACCTGAATGGGGTCTCCGTTACAGTAGGCACCTTGGCCTTTGAGGGCATAGAAGCATTCATCAAAATTGACTTCATAAACCACCCCCATGATTATTTCATCATGGTGTTTCAAGCCAATACTGACAGCAAAAATCGGCAGTCCATGTATAAAATTCGTAGTCCCATCCAAAGGATCAATGATCCAGGTATATTCTTTTCCTTCCCTACCGGCCGTACCCTCTTCGGCTATAAAATCAGCTTCAGGTAGGATCTCCTGCAACTTGGTGACGATGATTTTCTCCGCATGCTTATCCACATAAGAAACCAGGTCATTCAGTCCTTTCTGCTCTACTTTTTGTCGGTCAAAAATCTTTCTTTCTTCTCTGAGAAATGCACCCGCTTCTTTGGCCACTGCCTTAGTTTGCTCCAAAATCTTTACTAAATCCACCATTTTTGTTTATTATTTTTTATCCCCGCAATGAATTACTGGGTAATATTCTTGGTCATCTCTTCCTATATCGGAAAATCCTACAGGATTTTTGTGTTTTCCCCCTAGTCCTAGGGCCTTACCCTAGGCTATTACAAGTCGGCCCTTCAGGCCTTGATTACAAACCATAGTTGCAGAGAAATTATATTATCGCCGAGGGCTTATATCTTTTCAATATTCTTAATGACTCCCTTAATTCCTGAACTCTTAATGGTTCAAAAACTCCCACTTCCGAAATCCGACTTCCGAACTTTTCTGTCACCTCTTTCGTCTAGCCTCCCGCTTCCCTTCTCTCGTCTCTAGCTTCTCGCCTCTAGCCTCTCTTTTCTCGCTTCTACCCTCAGTCCTACCTTCCACCACCAACACTATTTCCCCTTTGATAGGATTTTCTAGATAATATTCGATCAGTTCAGCCAAAGTCCCCCTGACGTTTTCTTCATAGATCTTAGTCAACTCTCTGGAAACGGAAGCTTGTCTCTCTGGTCCAAAAGCCTCAGCAAACTGTTCCAAGGTTTTCATCAGACGGTGGGGAGATTCATAAAAAACCATCGTCCTGCTCTCCTCCAGCAAAGACTGAATGCGGGTCTGCCGGCCTTTTTTATGCGGCAAAAACCCTTCAAAGGTAAAGCGGTCAGTTGGCAGTCCAGAATTCACCAAGGCGGGCACAAAAGCTGTGGGACCCGGAAGGCAATTAATCTCAAGCCCAGCTTCTTTAGCCGCTCTGGCCAATAAGAATCCTGGATCAGATATCCCAGGCGTACCTGCATCACTGACCAAGGCGATGGTTTCTCCTTTTTTCAACCGATCAATGATTTTTTCAACGTTTTTATGCTCATTGAAAATATGGTAACTCTGCAGCGGTCTGCTGATCTCCAAATGCTTCAATAGCTTGCCAGTGGTCCTGGTATCTTCAGCCAAGATCACATCGACCGATTTCAACACCTCTATGGCACGTAAGGTGATGTCCTTAAGGTTGCCTATAGGCGTGGGCACTAAGTACAGGAGCCCCTCTCTTTCATCCTCTGTAGCCATGTCAGATTTTGTCAATGGCTGCTGCAAGTTTTCGGTCCTTATCCGTCACCACATTTCCGGCATCGTGGGTAGTCAATTCAATTGAAACAATATTATAGACATTGCTCCAATTGGGATGATGGCCCTGGGCTTCTGCCAAAAAGGCCACCCTGGTCATAAAAGCAAAGGCCTCCTGAAAATCATTGAATTTAAATTCCTTCTTCAGTCTGTTATTTTCTTCTTTCCACATAATTGTTTTGCGTTAAAGTGAAATGACTCCTTCAATTTTAGAGGCACGGTCATAGACCTCCATGATGGCCTCACTGTTGGGCATCATTGCTTTGATGGTGGCCGATACGTATTTGCCTTTGGAGGATTCTTTCAAGGTCATCTTGTTATTGGGCAAAAGAGACGCTACCTGATCTTCCCTTCCGCGCATGACGATGAACTTAAACATATACAATGTAGGAAAAGAAGTAGATGCCTCCAGTTTTTCTTTGAAAGCAGCCCTGTCAAATGTTTGCTTCATATCTGCGAATTTACTTTAATAACAGCAAACCTCCCAATATAAATCCAACCATAAAAAAACCCGAAGCTTTCGCCCCGGGTTTTTCTATTCCACATCCGGAATCCAAGAAATCATTTTCTTCCATCCGGAATAGGTTAACTAAAATCAGAAGAATTTATATCTGTAATCTTTCACGTTAGCCAAGTCTTCAAGTGCCATCATGATCATGTAAGCTGTTCTTTGGGAAGCATTCAAGGTCAATTGTCTTTGATAGCTATTGTAATCGGCGATTTCAGAAGCAGGAGTCTTTTCATTCAACTTGATCACGATGATGCCCACATCTTCATGGATAGGCATACTGATCTGACCAGGGTTTTGAAGGCCAAATGCAGCTCCGATAGCTTTTGGTGCGAATCCTACACCCGGAAGAACAGAAGCGCTCAATCTCAAGTCAGGTGTTTTATCCAATGAAGCTTCATTAGGAAATACTGAAAGCATATCCTCCAAAGTAGTTTTACCCTGAAGTTTGCCTTTGATAATCTCTGCCTTCTTATCGTTTCTCACTTGGTTCAATACCTGAACCCTTACCTGATCCAAAGAAGCTGTTCCTTCTTCGTATTTGTTTTTCAAAGTAGCTACGATATAGCTATTGTCCAATTCAAACACTTCAGATACTTTACCTTGAGAGGCATCATTGAATGCCCACCTGATCACTTCTCTTGCACCTTGTAGGTTATTCAAATTTCTGTCAAATGCACCAACATTGTTGGCCTGAAGGATTCTGTAGCCTTCTTTTTCTGCATTTTCTGCAAATTGAATGGCATTGCCAGAGCTTGCTGCAAAGAAATCTGCACTTCTGAAAATATCATTTCTGGTAGCATCACTAGGAATCAGTTCCAATTCCAAGGTGGCAACTTTGTAAGAAAGTGTCTGAGGAAGTTCGGTTACCTCTATGATGTGGTAGCCATATTCAGTTTCAACAAGTCTGTTGATCAAGCCTGTCTTTCTTTCAGCAAAAGATACATTGGCAAATTCTTCTACAAAATCTTCTTTCGCAAACCATCCCAAATCACCACCTCTTTGGGCAGTGGCATCCTGACCATACTGGGCAGCTGCAGTAGCGAAGTTCAAACCTTCCTGAATCTCTTTCAGTACAGTTTCAGCATTAGACCTTACTTCAGCTTTTGCATCATCGCTTAGACCTTGGGTTCCGAAAAGGATATGACTTGCTCTCATTCTTGGTGTACCATCAAACTTAGAGGTGATTTTGTAAGACACGTAAGTAGAGCGGTTTGTCAAGAAAGGACCGTATGTTTCCCCTTCAACGATCTCATCAACATTGGAAGTCAAAGATGCCGGAAGTGCGTCACCAGGAAGAATGGTCGCAAATGGTCTCTGCGTATCAGAATTTCTCATGACGAACACAGAATCATTTGTAGAGTTTCTCAACTCTTCGGTCAATTGTCTGATTTCAGAAATTACCGCAGCAGAGTCTTCACCGCTTGGAACCAAGTTGAAAGCAACGTATTCCAAATCTACCGCATTGGAAACCTTAAACTTTTCTTTGTTTTTGTTGATATAATCTCTCAGTTCATTGTCACTTACCTGTACATCACCATCAGGAATGGCATAGAAAGGGATGAACAAATGGTCAATATCAGCGATGGTGTTTGCCATCTTATGCTCCAATTTACCTTCAGCAGTAGTCGCATACTCAGACGTAGAAAGTAAGTTATCATACTTAACCCTCAATCTTGCATCTGCAAATAATTGTTCCTGCTGAGCCCAGAAAGCCTGCTGATCAGGACCTGCTTCTTCCAGTGATTGAAGGAAAGCAACCAATTGCGTTCTGTCAAATTCTCCTGTCTGAGGATTGGTAAGCTGTTGTCTAAGTTCAGCGATGATGTTTTTACCCTGAACCATGTCTACCAATTCCGCATCAGAAATGGTAAGGCCAAGGGCTTCGTATTGTTGATCGAAAACTTTCTCTACAATCAGGGCCTGCCAAGCTTGCTCTCTGATGGAATACATTTCGTTTTCTGAGGGTGTTCTACCCGTGTTCTGCTGGAAAGAAAATTTTATTTCTTCAATTTTCTGAATGTATTCCTCATAGGAAATACTTTCACCTGCAATCTCACCTACCTTGTTTGAGCTACCACCCAAAAGGGTTGAATTAGGACTTAATATATCTCCTCCTACAAGGAAAAATATCAATCCAACTGCTATCACACCGATTGCAAGACCTGTTTTCTGTCTGATTTTTTTAATTAATGCCATTCTACTGGTTTTTTGAAGTGCCGCAAAATAATTACATCTAGTGTTAAATTCAAAATAATATCACTGTCAATAAATCACTTATTGGAATTAAGGGTTTGATTTATCTTTACTTTCAAGGTTTCGATACGGTGATCCTGCTTGGAGACAATGGAAAAAGTAAACTGCTCATAGGTCACGCTTTGGCCTTTTTGGGGTATATCTTCGGTCAAAGATAGGATAAATCCAGCCAATGTTTCGAACTCTCCATAGGGCAAATCCCATCCGTATTTTTCATTTAAATAATCTATTTCATGTCTGGCACTTAGCAGGTATTCATTGTCAGATATCCGCTGTTCGGTCAGGTCATCACTGTCATACTCATCTTGGATCTCTCCAAAAATCTCTTCAATGATATCTTCCATGCTCACAATACCACTGGTTCCGCCAAATTCATCCACCACCAGGGCCAAACTTTTTCTTTCCTGAATAAACTGGATCAATAGCTCGTTGGCCAAAGCCGACTCCGGTACAATAATGATCGGCGTAAGGATGTCGGCAATTCTCTTCGGTTTTTTGAATAATTCCAACTGATGACAATAGCCGATCACATCATCGATAGATTCCTTGTACACAATGATCTTGGAATGCCCACTTTCAGCAAACACACCTTTAAGATCTTCTATCGAATCTTCTATCTCTACTGCAACAATATCCGTACGGGGCACCATACATTCCCTGATCCTGATGGTCTTAAATTCCACAGCATTGTCAAAAATTTTACTATCTACCTCCACCTTCACATCATGGCTGCTATGATGCAGGTTGTTTTGGATAAAACTGTTGAGATCTGTGACCTTGAAAACAGGCCTGTCCTCACTGTAGTCAAGACGAAGTATCTTGGTGATGAAAAATTTGGATAACCAGACTACCACAAACACTATGGGGTACATGATCAAATAGATCACTTGTATCGGTACGGAAAGCGCACTGAGAAGACTGTTTGGATTAAGTAAAAAAATGCTTTTGGGCAAAAACTCTGCTGTGATCAGCACGATAATGGTAGAGAAAACCGTCTGAATCAAGAGCACCGCCACCTGATTATCTCCAGGCAACCAGTCCCTTATCCAGGGTTCCAATAAATTGGCCATAAAGATACCATATACCACCAAGGCAATGGTATTCCCTATCAGGGTGGTCCCGATAAACTGACTCGGTTTCTTCAGAAAATTGGACAGAATCTTACCTGACAGCAATCCCTGCTTTTTTTGAAGCTCAATGTGCAGCTTGTTGGCTGATACATAAGCGATTTCAACCCCTGAAAAAAAGGCTGAGAACAGCAAGGTAATGATCACATAAATCAGGTATCCGGATTCCATTATTTTCGTTTATTTTCTTTTTTGCCAGACTTACCTTCATGTTCCTGCTCCTGTTCCCTTCTTTTGTTTTGCCTGAATTTGTACCAAAACAACAGGACCAAAGAAAGCATGAAAATGGGGTAAGCAGCGACTATCCCAACAGTGATGGTCTGATGGGTACCGATGATAACCAAGGCCGCTGCCAAAGACAAGAGGGCAATATCGTTAATTTTCATGATTAATTTCCTTCTCCCGGTATTAACATTCTACTATTGAAAGGTTTGAATATTTTGTATTCATTAAACCCCTCATCTGCTTCCATCCCAGTTCCATTGATCACTGTCTCTTTATCCTGAATGGTCACAAACTTTTCTGTGTAAATCTTTTTTGCGTTGGGATCCCAAAACAACTCCTCAGAGGATAGTTTTTGGTTTTTTTCCAGATTATCCACCTGCACATCTCCTTCCCCTCTGTACAGGTTATCCTTTTTGATATAAAAACCCTGATCCGCCCGCATGGTGGTCGTCACTTTGCCTGACTCGTCATAAAAGGTAATGTCAATACCCTCGGGAAACTCCAGATCACCTGTTTCGTACTCAACCTGCCTTTTAGCCTTCAAATGCGTCCTTACAATGGCAGAATCACTGTGATACAGGTCAATATCAGTCGCTTCACTGACAGGACCCAAATAGGCTTCTAAAATACCTGTATCCACTTCTGCTTCACAGGAAAGGAGAAAAATAGGCAGGAATAAGAAAAGAAGTCGCTTCAAGTACCAGTTCATGGGCACAAAGATATCAAAAGATTAAGAATCCATACAAAAACAAAAAGGCAGCCATACGACTGCCTTTTGTATTAAAGTTAATGTCAATTAGTCTCTTGTAGCCAAAGTTACAGTTTCACCTATCCAGCAGCCAGTACTGATGGATTGACCTACCTGAAGGCCTTCTGTGAACAATTCCTCTTTGGAAGGGAATCTTGCTCTGGCATCTCTCATCCCTTCGCTGTTACCAGCTCTTTGGAAAGCATTATAAGCGGCGATATAAATAGAGTAATCTTTAGCTCTACTTTCTCCACCTTTACAGTCATTGAAAGAACCCATATACAACTGACCGATCAAGGTATAAGCATCACCGGTTTTTTCAGCGTCCAAGTTAGCAGCTTCTCTAGCAGAAGTTCTTGCCGCAGATTTTCTACCAAGCTGGGCATGTACTTTTGCGAGGTCGAAATGCACATCCGCTTTTTGAGTATTGTTCTCTGCCAAAGTCAAGGCTTTTTCCAATATTGGCTGTGCCTTGTCATACTCTCTATTTTGCATATACCTCATAGCCCTAACTTGAGAAGTAGAGAAAGAAGGATTGTTATTATCAATATACTCCAAAGCCATGGTAAATGCTTCTGTGTTCAAACACTTATACTGGACAGAATACTTGAAAATCTGATTAGCAAGTTTCTCATCATTAGGGTTAGCTTTGAATCTAGTTCCTAATGTATTCTCGATAAAATTACAATCAATCAACTCCATAGCGACAATTAGCTGATCTCTGGTGCCAGCAGGAGTAGAAACATCACTTCCGTTAGCTTCAGCAGCTTCTAAAATCGCTGTGATGGCATCATATTTATTGACAACTTCTTCTTTGGTATATGCCTTATTCATAGCATAATGCCTGTAGATTAAGTCGTAGTAATAAGCCAACAAGTTTACAGTTCCGAATTTACCATTGAGTTCAATTACTTTATCAAAATCCTTGATAGTTTCAGCCAATTTCTCCTTATCATTTTTATAGAAGTTATAAGCATAGTAAGCTTTGTTTTCTATCCATCTGGCTTCGTTGTCATATTGTTCTTTTCTAAGTTCAAATATGGTAATAACAGAATCCTGATATACTTTCTTCTTTGCTGCATCACTGGTTTTGGTAGCCGCACCATTGTATACAGTTACACCATTGATGTAAATAGATTCATTCAAATTTGGGACGTTCACCAAGAGCCAATTCAAAGGCTTGGTCGCCTCCACGAATTGTTCTGATTTCATATAATCCACATAGGCAGCATTATACTCCCTTGCTTTGGCCTCTTTTTCAGGCTCAGAAGGCCAATTCCAGTCCTGTGCCTGGGCGAAACCCGCAACTAGTAGGGTTAGTAACCCGGTTAGTACATTTTTAACTTTCATGTCTGTTAACTTTAATCAAATACTCGTTTGTAAAACCATGTATTGTCGTTGAGAGAAAAACCTAGACTAAAGCCTACGTAGTTTTCTCTGATCAAACCATTGTCTGTGGTACCGCGGGTTCCAAGCTTGATGGCGAAGTTTGCCAACGACAAACTGTTTATAGGAACTGAACCACCAAAATTGATGCCAATATCTTTGATCTGTGTATTGGCAACTATATATGGGGTCTCCTGATAGTCGATACCAATTCTATAAGTAATTCTTTTCAGCAGGTTATCTACAGCCGAAAAATCCGGTGCAATCTGACCACCCAAAGCTATTTTGAAGGAATCTCCTAACTCACCCAAAGAACCGTTGAAATTTCTAAATTGGCTAAGTTGCTGTTGCTGAATTTCTAAGCCAACTACAAATTTATTGATTTTTTCATAAGTCAGGCCATATCCGATGTTTTTTGGAATATAAACACTGCCTCTTACGTTATCACTGATGACATCACCTTCCCCAATGGGGCTGCTAGCTTGGCCAAAATCCGCTACCTTCGCAAATTCTTTTCCACTAATATTTCCATATGCCTGATAAATGGCACCTAAGTGCAAATTACTTTTGCTGTTCAGCTTAAAGAAATAGTGGAGACCTCCCTTAAAAGTAATATCATTCATGGTCAGTCTCTGGTAAAATTCAGAAGATACTCCTGTTGGTTCATCATCCTCAGTCAGCAAACTCAGCTGATTTGTCCTGATCGTGGAACCGAAAAGGTAAGAAGCATGGATACCAAGACTCAGGTTTTTAGCAATCATATAGCCTGTGGAAATATAGGCTTCCGAAATTCCTCCATCTCCATCAATCCTGTTGATGGAAGACAAGTCTGAATTTGCCACCTGCCCTCTTACCAATAGATTGTAATTCACACTAGTAATCTGATTGATCCCCAAACCCAATGCGGATTTACCGGATTTGATCGGAAAGGACATGCCTACATAAGAAAGACCACCGCCGTCCAGCAACTCACTTTCATCAGCCGTAGTGCCATTGATACGCTTGTAATTAAATGCTGCTTGGAAATTGTAAATGGTATTTCTAGTGGTCAGCGCAGGGTTCATATAGTTGAGACCCCAGCCGGTACCAAAACTGATACCCAGACCACCCATGGCCTGATTTTGGGTAAGACCGGAATTATTAAAGTCCCCGAGACCCAGTGAACTGTAAGTAGATGCACTGGATTGGGAAAATACTTCGGAAAATATGAAAAAGACACAGATTGTGCCCAGCAGTTTCAGCCTATTGGAGATTGACATTGTAAGTTAATATTCTGTTTAGGCCATACAGGACCAAATTAGGGATTACAAATATGTGGTCTTTTGTTAAGCTTTCAAAAATTTTTGAATCACCACCGCAAATAATCACCTTCAAACCAGGATATTTGGTCTGATAGGCTTCAATAAATCCTAGCATTTCATGTAGGATACCAAAATACACACCACTCTTCATACCTTTTTCAGTAGAATTACCGATCAGATCCGGCCGCTCTCCCAATGGCAGTTCCACTAGTGGCAATCTGGCCGTCTGCTGATGCATGGCCCGAAATCTCATTTTTAATCCAGGGGAAATAGCTCCCCCGAAATACCTGTCTTCCTCATCCAGAAACTCATAGGTAATGCAGCTTCCCAGATCGATGGCCAATAATGGCCCTTTTTCTATAATTGATCTCGCTCCAATTACCGCAGCTTTCCTGTCCACTCCCAAGGTCTCAGGAGTCGCATACAAATTCTTAATCGGTACTGCAGTCGTACGGCTTAAGTAGATAAAAGGAAAACCCAATAAGCCCTGAAGTTGTTCTTCCGAATAAGTGACCGAACTGATGATGGCATATTGAAAATCCAGTCTTCCGGCGAATTCCTGGAAGGACTCAAAGGTTTCGAAATAGGTCTCCTCCAGCATTCTCTCCCCCTCAAAAAGGGCGGTTTTGATCCTTGAGTTACCAATATCTACCACAAACTGTTTCAACACGCTGACATTTAGAAATAATCAATGGAGCGAAATTACTCATTTTCAATTAGCCCGCTTTTTGAATAAAATAAATTTAACTTTATGGCTGATTATTTAACAAAATTTAACCCATGAACACTCCCACTAACTATAAAATGATAGGCCTGATGTCCGGAACTTCAGGTGACGGACTGGATATCGCCTATTGTGAATTCCATTATGACGGTAATTGGACTTTTGATATCCCCGCCTATCAGACCGCCCCATTTCCAGAAAAAATGGCAAAAAAACTGAGAAAATCGCACAAGCTTAATGGCTATAAACTATCCTTACTTGATATTGAGTTTGGAAGATGGATGGGCATGCAGGTCCGTCAATTCATCAACAAGCATCAGCTGACAGTGGATGCTGTGTCTTCTCATGGCCATACCGTCTTCCATCAGCCCCAAGAAAAAATCAGTTTACAGATCGGAAATGGATGGGCATTACACCAGGCCTCTGGTTTGCCTGTGATCAATGATTTCAGGATGCTCGATGTGCAGCTTGGAGGACAGGGCGCACCTTTGGTCCCCATTGGAGACCGATTGCTTTTTGGGGAATATGATTACTGCATCAATCTGGGCGGCATTGCCAACATCAGTATGGAATCAGCCGGGCAGCGCATTGCTTTTGACATCTGCCCTTTCAATCTATTGTTGAATTATTTTGCGGAATATGAAGGCTTGGCCTATGACAAAAATGGAGAATTGGCCAAAAAAGGCCGGGTACTGCCGGGTGTTTTGAAAAATCTGAACAAATTATCCTATTATGATATTGAAGGGCATAAATCTTTGGGAAGAGAAGATTTGGTGGGCTTTTTTGAAATTTTAGAAGGTGGCGAAACCTATAAAGCGGAAAATATCCTGCACACTTTGGTGGTTCATTATACCGAACAGATCAAAAGGGCTATGAAGCCTATACCTTCCAAAAAAGCGAAGGTACTGATTACAGGAGGGGGCGCATTCAACACCTTTTTTATGGAAACACTGGAAGAAGCGCTAGGGGAGGATTTCCAGATCATGCCCTCAGGCGAAACAATCATTAATTTCAAAGAGGCCCTGATTTTTGCTTTCCTTGGCGTACTGAAATTACGGGATGAGGTAAACTGTCTTTCTTCAGTAACAGGTGCAAAGCAGGATAATTGCGGCGGAGTACTTTACGGACAAATCAAGTCTTAAATCATATCATCTAGGGATTTACAGTTTTTATCTGAAAGCTTGGGCAGACCAAATCATCTCTTCCCAAATCCCATATGCTATCTGATATTTATTTCTATTTTTGCCTGAGATTAAACCCAAATATTACTGACCAATGAAAGATTTACTCAAGAAATTTGAGAATAAACAACCTGAGATTGTTTTTGAATGGAGCGATAGCGAATCAGAAGCTGAGGGCTGGGTAGTCATCAACTCCCTTAGAGGCGGCGCTGCTGGCGGTGGTACCAGAATGAGAAAGGGATTGGACAAAAGAGAAGTGGAATCACTGGCCAAAACCATGGAGGTGAAGTTCACCGTTTCCGGTCCTGGCATCGGAGGTGCCAAATCAGGAATCAACTTTGATCCGAACGACCCCCGAAAAGATGAAGTACTGAGGAGATGGTATAAGGCGGTAATGCCTTTGCTGAAAAACTACTACGGTACCGGCGGCGACCTCAATGTGGATGAAATCCATGAAGTGATTCCCATCACCGAATCATACGGCCTATGGCATCCGCAGGAAGGAATTGTCAATGGACATTTCCATGCCACTGAGCCACAAAAAATAAGAAAAATCGGCCAGCTGAGACAAGGTGTTTCCAAAGTATTGGAAGATCCATTGTACACGCCTAATGGTCCAAAGAAATATACCGTGGCGGATATGATCACCGGATATGGAGTAGCAGAAGCCGTAAGACATTATTATAAAATCTGGGGAGGCCAGCTCAAAGGCAAAAGAGCCGTCATACAAGGTTGGGGTAATGTAGGGGCGGCTGCGGCCTGCTTCCTGGCAGTGGAAGGCGTCAAAATTGTCGGCATCATTGACAGAGAAGGTGGCCTGATCAACGAAAACGGTTATTCTCTTGACGAAATCCGGGAGCTTTTCATTCAGAGGGCCGGTAATAAGCTTGTGGCTGAGAATATGATCCCATTTGAAGAAATGAATCAGAGGGTATGGGATCTCAAAAGTGAGATTTTCATTCCGGCAGCTGCTTCTCGATTGATTACCAAAGAACAGGTGGAAAGAATGGCAAAGGCTGGATTAGAAGTGATTTCTTGTGGTGCCAATGTGCCTTTTGCAGATCCTGAGATTTTCCTGGGACCAATTGGAGTTTGGGCAGATGAACAAGTATCAGTTCTACCTGATTTCATTGCCAACTGTGGTATGGCCAGGGTCTTCGCTTACCTCATGTCCGAGAAAGCAGAAGTGACTGATGATGCCATCTTCAAAGATGTAAGCAAGACGATTTCCAAAGCCTTGAAGAAGACCTTTGAAAAAAATCCTGAAAAAATTCGCATCGCCCAGACATCACTCGAAATAGCTTTAAAGCAGTTAATATAAAAATTAAACCAGTCATCAGCCGGGTTGAATTGTTTTTAAATTAATTCATCCCGGCTTGTTTATTTTATGTGGTGCTTTTCATTCAAAATAAGTAGTTTAGCGAAAACAAACTTGGTAATTAGCTTGCTACCTTTATAATAATTCCAAGTTAATCAATCCAAAACTAGAGAAGAAAACCGCTTAATTTTAACTGAATGAAGAATTTATTAGCTGTTTTTGTGGTATTATTTGGGATTATGATTTTTTCCGGTATTCCGGAGGTCAATGCCCAAGATGACCCTCAAACCGAAGCCATCCATATCGAAGCTCAAGACAATGTCGAAGCCGGTACTGCCGAACACATCCATGATGATCATGGGCATCACGAAACAGCCCCGGTCTGGTTGGTTATTCCATTTGTAGCGCTTCTGCTAATGATTGCCACAGGCCCGTTATTTTACGAGCATTTCTGGCATCATAATTATCCCAAAATTGCCGTAGGTTTTGCCATGCTCGTGGTATTCTACTACTTATTTGTACTTCACAATGTACATGGACCCGTGCACGCCCTTGCTGAATATGTTCAGTTTATTGCACTCTTGTCCTCTCTGTACATTGCTTCAGGGGGTATCCTGATCGAGATAGACAAAAAAGCAACGCCAATGGCGAATGTTTCCCTATTGTTGATTGGTGCACTTGTTTCCAATTTGATCGGTACCACTGGAGCTTCCATGCTATTGATCAGACCATTTATCCGTCTCAATAAAGGCAATATTCAGCCTTATCATATCATTTTCTTCATCTTTATGGTGAGTAATATCGGGGGTTCCCTGACACCAATCGGCGATCCTCCACTATTCCTCGGTTTCCTGAAAGGAGTTCCTTTCTTCTGGACTTTGGAGCATAACTGGCCTGCTTGGATACTGGCATTGTTGATCCTGGCTGCAATTTTCTACTTTATTGATAAAAAATTCGGCAGGGCCAATGAAGAGGAACTTGAAGAAGTGACTTACACCAATAAATTTGAACTGATCGGCTCTAAAAATTTCCTGTGGCTGGCAATCGTGATCGCATCTGTATTCCTGGATCCTAATGTGATTGACTGGGTACCTGCCATCCATTATGATGGTCAAAAATTCTCCTTTATCAGAGAAATCATCATGCTCTCCGTAGCTTACTTCAGCTTTAAATTCGCTGATCAAAAAGCTATCAAAGGCAATGAGTTCAACTTTGAGCCAATCCGTGAGGTAGCCTTTATCTTCATCGGTATCTTCGGGACCATGATGCCAGCATTGGAGTTGGTGGGCAACTTTGCCAAGTCTCCGGAAGGCGCTGCTTTGATTACACATAACACCCTGTATTGGGGAACCGGTATCCTTTCAGGCGTACTGGATAATGCACCTACTTACCTGAACTTCCTTGCAGCAGCCATGGCTTCACAAGGTGCTGAAATTAGCAATATCGAAATGGTAAAAGATTTTGCCATGGACAATTACGATGATTCTGCCTTTGAACTGATGGCCATCTCTCTTGCAGCGGTGTTCTTTGGAGCCATGACTTATATCGGCAATGGACCGAACTTTATGGTGAAATCCATCGCAGAACAAAGTGGTATCAAAATGCCTTCTTTCTTTGGATATGTCATCAGGTTCTCCTTGCCTATCCTCTTGCCGGTACTGATCATCACCTGGTTGGTATTCTTTGCTTTTGTCTGATGTGGGATGTCGGATAACCGTTATGGGTATGACAAGAATGTAAAGTGAAGAATTTTGAATGAGAATAAAAACCACGTAGTGGTTTATCCTTGAATAGCCCCGTATGAAATGTGGGGTTAGGGGGTTTAAAATCTAAATCAGCATCCCAACCCTAAAGGGGTTGACCCATTTAAATTTTGTCAAGTAATTACAGGACGAGACATCAATCGAATAAACAAAACCCAGCATATCTTGCTGGGTTTTTTTATGCTTTTTTGTTTTGTTGAAACATTATTAACTTCAATGCGCTTTTCAAATTAAACCCAAATCACAATCTATGCAATCACATAAAATCTTACCCTCATTGGCAACTGTAGGACTACTCCTGGCCTGTCAACCGGAAAATCAAATTGAAAATATCGACGTGCAATATCCCGAAACCAAGAAAATAGACCATGTAGACACCTATTGGGGTGAAAATGTTCCAGATCCTTACAGATGGCTAGAAGATGATTACTCTGAAGAGACAAAAGCCTGGGTAAAGGCCCAGAATGAAGTAAGTTTCGGCTATCTGGAAAAAATCCCTTTCAGAGAAGCCATCCGTCAGCGATTGGAAGAAGTGTGGAACTATGAAAAAGTTTCTGCACCAAGCACTCATGGGGATTACCAATACTTTTACCGTAATGATGGCCTTCAAAATCAATCTGTGCTTTACCGTAAAAAAGGACCGGATACCCAAGAGGAACTCTTTTTGGATCCCAATAAGCTTTCCGAAGACGGCACCTCTTCACTGGGCGGGAGTGCCTTCACCAAAGACGGGAGCTTATTTGCCTATGCGGTGTCTGTAGCAGGTTCTGACTGGAGAGATATTTATGTGATGGATGCTGAAAGCAAAACATTGCTAAAAGATCAAATCTCAGATGCCAAGTTTACCGGGATTGCCTGGAAAGGAAATGAAGGTTTTTTCTATAGTACCTATGACAAGCCTGATGGTTCCAAACTTTCCGCCTTTACCAATAATCATAAACTTTATTACCATCAGTTAGGTACTGAACAGTCTGTGGATGTACTTGTATTTGGCGATGACAATAATCCAAGGAGGTATGTAGGGGCTTCAGTTACTGAAGATGGCAAATACCTGGTCATCACAGCGGCTAATAGTACTACTGGAAACGAATTGTACATTCAGGATCTGAGCAGGCCCATGTCTCCGATTGTCCCAATTATCTCCGACATGGAAAGCACCCATTATGTGGTGGACCATCAGGATGGCGAACTCTTCATTTTTACCAACAAAAATGCGCCAAACAACAAGTTAATCAAAACCAGCATCGCTGCCCTATCTTCAGATAATTGGGTGGATGTCATAGCTGAAACGGAAAATGTAATGGATATTTCCACGGGAGGGGGAAGCATTTTTGCTTCTTATTTAAAAGACGCCATTACCGAAGTTAAGCAATTTGATTATTTAGGTAAGCTGATCAGAACAATTGAACTACCGGGCATTGGGACAGCTAGTGGCTTTGCCGGCAAAATGGAGGAAAGCGAGATATACTACACCTTTACTTCTTACATTACCCCTGGTACGATCTATAAATATGATATTGTTTCAGGAAAAAGCGAACTACACTACAGTCCAAAAGTGCAGTTTGACCCAAGTCAATATGAAAGCAAGCAAATTTTCTATACGTCCAAAGACGGTACGAAAGTCCCCATGATCATCACCCATAAAAAAGGACTAAAGCTCGATGGAAAGAACCCGACAATTTTATATGGTTATGGCGGATTTGGTGTGAGCTTAACACCTTCCTTTAGCATTGCCACCACCGTTTGGTTGGAAAATGGGGGTGTTTATGCGGTACCTAATCTTCGTGGTGGCGGTGAATATGGTGAAAACTGGCATTTGGCAGGCACCAAGCAGCAGAAGCAAAATGTCTTTGATGACTTTATTGCCGCAGGAGAATACCTGATCAAGGAAGGCTATACTTCCTCTGATTTCCTGGCCTTGAGGGGAGGTTCAAATGGTGGCTTATTGGTAGGCGCTGTGATGACACAAAGACCTGAACTGGCTAAAGTGGCATTTCCTGCTGTGGGGGTATTGGATATGTTACGATACCATCAATTTACCTCAGGAGCGGGATGGGCCTATGACTATGGCACAGCCGATGATTCAGAGGAAATGTACCGCTACCTGAAAGGATATTCTCCACTCCACAACCTGAAAGCAAGAACTGCTTATCCTGCTACTTTGGTAACCACAGCGGACCATGATGACAGGGTGGTTCCTGCGCATTCATTCAAGTTTGCTGCTACCTTACAGGAAGTCCACGTGGGTGATCACCCAGTATTGATACGCATTGAAACCAATGCAGGGCATGGAGCCGGTAAACCTACATCCATGCAGATTGCAGAGATTGCGGATATTTATGCCTTCGGTTTGTACAATATGGGGGTAAGTTTCCCTAAAAAATAAATATCTTTTGACCAACCCTCCAAGGGTTTAAAACCCTTGGAGGGTTATTCTCTAATAGAGATTACATGAAAAAGTCAAACCTGCCTGGTTAATGATCCAGAAAAGCATCACAAAACCAATATAACTTTAAAAACCAGGCAGGTTTTTTTCCTATTTTTAAATTGAAAGAATTGAAATTGATATGAAAAAAATATCCTTACTTCTCCTTCTTTTCATGCTAAGTACGGCTACTTTTTCCCAAACACTGGAGGAAGAAAAAGCAGCCATTGCCAAGACCATCCAGTTTTATTTTGAGGGCATGATGGAGCGGGACAGAACCAAGTTGGATCAGGCATTCGATCATTCTGCCAGGTTAATCGGGTATAGAGGTGATAAATTTACCGTGACACCATATGAAGAATGGGCAAGTGGTACCGCCAAAGGAGAAAAAAGAAAATTAACTGATTTCAAAAACCATCTCATAGAAATAGAGGTCAAAGGCTATACCGCTGTGGCCAAGACGGAGCTTTTTTGGCCGGGAATTTACTATTATGATTACCTCACCCTGATCAAGATTGATGGCAATTGGAAAATTGTGCACAAAACCTGGTATGAAGAGAAGCGATGATGAAAAAGCTTCAACTTGTCATATCGAAGATAGGAGACATCTGGCATTTCTTAGATGAAACAAAGAAAGAGGCAATCCCTACAGGATTGGTCTTCCACCATCAATCATCTCATGCTACCGATAGGTAATCCCTACAGGATCAGAAACGAAGATCAAATCATGCCGAATGGACCTTCGATTCAGGCAAAAGGTCAAAAATTCAAAAAGCTTCCCCTTGTCATGTCGACGACTGGAGACATCTAGGATTTTTGTTTTAAAGCTTATTAGAAAAAAATCACCAAACCGTAAGACTTGGTTATATTGTTAAATCCTGCCAAAAAAATTAAAAAAAAACATACTTACAAATTAAGTTTAAACCACTGTATCTATAGTACTTATTATCAATAAGTAATGTATTTTTTACCAATAATTGGGAAATTATTTTTTGAATTAATTTATAGTTAAATACATTAAAATGTAAGTTAAAATCACTTTTTTGTTTATATTCAATAGGCTTAAAATGAAAAGGCATTAGATTATCTGGATTAAGTTGGATTAAACCCAATTAAAGTTCAGCAGTCTTAAACTTTAAATTTTGATTACCAAACCAACCAATTTGCTACTCAAGCAACCATTCTTTTACAAGTTTAAAAAGCTAATTATGAAACACTTCAAAAATCCAAAATTTTCACTTTTGATTTTAGTATTTGGTTTACTGGTGTCTGCCTGTGACAACCAACTGACGGAGGTTGACCCAATTAATGAGGCAGAGTTAAAAAAGCAGAGCACAATCAGTAAGTTTAATCTTACGGAGATTTCAGATTATTCCAATCTGAGGAAAGGTGACTTTACCGGAAAGTATTTGGTTTTGAGCAGAAATCAGAACTTAAACTCTAATCTAATGAGAAGTATAGAAAATGCGGGAGGAGAAATAGTAAAGCAGTATCCTGAGATAGGCGTACTTTTGGTTACTCCCCGTACTGATACATTCTTAGAAGAGGCAGGTAAAATAAATGGTGTTGAATCCATTACACCGGACTTGGTATGGACTTATACCCAAGAACCTGGATTAGTGAGTGAGGACGTCACTGTAAGTGCTGAAAATGCCAGAAGAATTACAGCAGGTGGTGAGGCCTTCAATTATAGGGATGCTATATTTGATGGTTGGCAATGGGCCCCAAAAGCTATTAATGCCACTGATGCTTGGGATGCTGGTTATACAGGTGAAGGCATTAGGGTAGCCGTACTTGATGGGGGTTTCCATTCTACCCATATCGACCTAGCTCCGAATTTGGATGTAGCTTCTTCTGCTTCATTTGTTCCAGGTTTTGCTTTCAATCAAGACACAGGTACTTTCTGGCATGGTACTCACGTCGCGGGCATTGTAGCTGCTTCAGGATTTGGCGTAGTAGGGATTGCTCCTAAAGCTACTTTGGTAGGGGTAAAAGTGCTTCACAATGGTTCAGGGGCATTTTCTTGGATTTTGGATGGCATCATCTATGCTGCCACTCCTCAGAACCTAGGTGGCGGTGGCGCTCAGGTCATGAATATGAGTTTGGGCGCTACGATTGATTACAGAAACAACTGGCAAGACAGAGAGTTCAGAGATGCTTTTAGAGAATTGCAGAAAATCTATGACCGGGTAACAAGGTTTGCCTTCAACAATGGCGTCACTGTCATTGCTTCATCAGGAAACGGTGAAACTAATTATGATGAGGAAAGAGAATTATTCAAATTCCCTGCCCAAAACCAGCATGTGTTATCCATCAGTTCTACAGGACCTACAGGATGGGTTCTTGGCAATACCAACTTTTCCGATCCTGCTTATTATACAGATTTTGGTAAGTCTTTGGTAGATTTTGCAGCACCGGGAGGAACAGTTGGATTAGCAGTCGTAGAAGGCAATTTCAATCCTTGTACCTTAATTGGAACAACAAGAACAACTACAACAACTTGTGCCATATTTGACCAAGTATTCAGTACAGTGAGGGGAACCAGTAATGGAAATTACAATTGGGCTCAGGGAACTTCTATGGCTTCTCCAGCAGCCGCAGGTGTGGTAGCCCTAATGATGCAAGCCAATGGAGGAAACCTTACTCCAGCACAGGTCAAAACCAGATTGATGCAATCTTCTACTGATTTGGGCAAACCAGGTCAGGACGAAATCTATGGACATGGTTTTGTCAATGCCGCAAAAGCTGTTGGTATCAACAACTAATTAAATTACCATAAGTCTAAAAAATCAAATAGCCTTTCAATTTTAAGCAAAACTCAGCACTAGTAGTACCAATTGAATAGCCCTCGGAAGCATTCGAGGGCTATTTTTATGATATATACTAAGTTTATAAAATTAAAAAACCCACTACCCGAAGGCAGTGGGAAATAAATTTCAAAACAAAAGAATTTTTTACTGTTTCAACACTTTAATATGCTCTATTTTTTGACCCCATTGGATTTCGACTACGAAAACCCCTTTGGGAATTCTGGCCACCATCTGGGACAATTGTTCGTTCATTTCCATCTCGGTTTTCACTGCAACTGCCTGACTTTGGGCAGTGGGGTGTACCAATCTGAATGTTATGGGCTCTTCATCATACTGGGATCTATCTAGTAAACTTATTCTCAACTGATTGTCCAGAGTAGGATTTGGGAATGCCCTCCACACACCTGAAGTAAACTGAACTCCTGGAGTTTTCACGGACAATACTTTTGAATAATGATGGTGGCCTGTCAGGTCAACCTGCTTCAACCTGTACAACACATTGCTTTCTCCTAATGGTAAAGCAGTATCTTCAAATGAATATTGCATCAGGACATCACTCCAACCCGCGGCATTGACCTCACCGATTTTAACAAACTCCACTCCTTTAACCGCTCTTTCGATTTCAAAATGGGAAGATTCCCATTCTTTGGTTGTGGACCAAGTAATTTTAGCACTTCGGGTTTGGTTGAGGAATTGCACGTTAAAATCAGCAAGTTCAACAGGTAAAATCTTTGCCCCAAGATCAAACAAATCAACCCTGCATCTTCCTGTGGCATTATCAATTGTAGTCAAACTGTAGGTAGTCCCTCCCACCAAGGAGTCTATCAATGCTTCTTCAGAATAAAAAGTAGGGTCATCTAAGGATGTCCAATAATAAAAATAATCTCCTGGCTCAAAGGTAACTTCTATAGATCCTGTAGCCAGGTCTATACCTGTTTGTCCATCGATCGTTGATTCATTAACACTTTCACTTAATATAACATCATCAGTCGATAAGGCATCAGGAACGGCTGTAATATAAGATTCTATTTTTCCAACTAGGTTACCTTGGGTTATTGTCAACGAAGCTATTACCTCACTTCCAACTGCTCTATTCCAAACTGTTGGATTGAAATCTGTAGAGCTTAATGTAGAGCCATCGGGAAAAGTGAAATTCCAGGTTGCATCATACTCAAGTGTCGGGTTTCCTCCAAAAAGTGATGTGATGATAAAAGAAACATTTGTTTGCGTCAAATCTTCTGCAAAACACTCAAATATGGGTTCAAACGAATAAGCCAATGTCCCAACTTCAATAGGTATAGAAGTAGTATTATTCAAACATTGGGCCGCAGGATAACTTTGACAGTTATAACTATCTTCTAAGTCCTTATTGCCGCTAGTTGTCCATGATACAAGTGGGTTTGATAATTCATAGAATTCATTTTTACATTCAATCCCAATATCAGGAATTGGAATGGTTACTATGCATGAACCAGTATTACATGGGCTTATAGAGCCACTAAATTCATTAATATAAAATGAAGCCAATGCATCACCATCTGGATCATTACGGTCTTTCTTTACAATATCAGCAATTAACCTAAAATTATGGATATCATTTCTGGCATTAGAGGTATACAACAATGAAATGTAATAAGGACCACTTCCCTCACAAATGTCATTTGGATTTCCAGCAGCATCACTGAAATACACATTCAAAATGGAATAATTCTGTGCATTTCCTTTACAAATGGTACAAGAGCCATCTCGAAGATCAGGCTTATTGGGATCAACCTGCCCATATCCTTCCATGCTTACTCCAGTAAGCAAAAGGATCATCGTGAGTAATGTGAAAAATCTTATCATCGGTTTATATAATTATAATTGTATTACAAATATATTTTTTTGTTTTTTATTAAACAAGTGATTTTAAGCATTTTATGCATTTTTTTGTTTTTTGAATACTGTTTTTTGCTTATTAACTTGTTTTAAAGGGTTTTTTGAGTGTTTTTATATAAAAATATGATGCGTCTAACGGATTCCAACAAACCTCTAAAGCGAACTGACGGATAGCCTTGGTAAAAAAGAAATCCAAATATTACCCTTCCTGAAGGCAAAAATGAAAAGGGAAACAGAGGAATATAAAGCGCTTTGAATTAGAATTTTCTATCCAAAAGATCAGGCTGTATAAAACAAAAAAACCACTGCCCGGTGGGCAGTGGAAAAACAACTGTAGCTAAAAAAACAATTATTTCTTCAATACTTTGATATGCTCTACTTTTTGGCCCCATTGGATTTCTACCACAAAGACGCCTTTGGGCATTCGGATTGACAGATCAGTCAACATTTCATTCATTTCTTTTTCAGAAGGAACCGAAATGGCCTCGGTCTGGGCGGTAGGATGTATCAACCTAAAGGTTAGCGGTTCCTGATTGTAATTCCCTGCATCTAGTAAACTGATGCGCAATGAACTACCATCCGTCGGGTTAGGGAATGCACGCCATACTCCTGAGGTAAACTGCATTTCAGGAACTCTTACAGACAAAACTTTAGAATATTCAAAATCCCCATTGAAATCCACCTGTTTGAGACGGTAAAGCAGATTACCTCCAGTAAGTGGCAAAATCTTGTCTTCAAACAGGTATTCCGTCAGCTGATCACTCCACCCAGCCGCCTTCACCTCTCCTATCTTTTCAAACTGAGTTCCGCTTACTGCCCGTTCTATTTCAAAGTGAGACGCTTCCCATTCTTTGGTGGTGGACCAATTAAATGAAATGCTTCTGGAAGAATGATTGAAATTTACTCCATATTCTTCATACAAAACGGGTAATGGTGTTACATTAATAAGGTATTTAAATGTTCTGCACATACCAGTTTCCTGATTGATCATAGTAAGAGTATATTCCCCTCCCGCTAGACCTGTTAAATTTTTGGGGTCTTCCGGATCCAATATATTACCATTTTCATCACTCCAAAGAAATATGTATTCGTCATCAGCTGGATTTATTTCTGTAATTGTTATTGACCCATTTGGATCTGGGCTCAAATTAGGATCATTATCAGTTTTATTATCCTCAGTTATATCAAACAAATCTGGGATAGTTATACTTGAAGGAATAGTGAAAGGTACATCAGATTCATCGCTATTTATTTCTAAGTCTGGTTTAATCACATCTCCGGGCTTCAAATTTATAGTATACGAAAAGCCACCGTCAGGAACCGTAATTAAATCATCACCAACCTGAAAGATCCAGTCTATTTCAGCTGGTCTAATTCCTCCAGCTAGGGTGGTTACAAAAAAAGTTACATCAACAGTTCCATCAGGAGTCCCATCATTTTCTTCAAAACATTCAAAAACATAATCAAAATCATATACAAATCCATCAACACCCACAGGGATAATTACTAAAGGAGGGTTACTACACAAACCAGGGGCATAACCTCCACATTGACCATTTGTGTTTAAATTCTCATTTGGAGTCCAAAATGCACGAGTATCAAAAAGTTCCAAAACTTGATTTCTACAATCAAATGTATTATCATCAAGCTTAATTAGAATTGGCACCGACCCTTGTTCACCAGGATTTGTACTCAGAACGGTACCTAAAAAATATTCTATACTAATTGAACCAACAACAAGACCATCATTATTTTTAATAAACAAATCAAATAACAACTTAACATTATAAAGTTCTTGACGCGAGGTATAGTCTAGAGTAATCCAGAATTCATTTCCAGACACACAATCATCAACACCTAACCGATCTCCATCTGAATTACTAAGATAAGCCTCTTGAATTACAAAATTTTCTCTTTGATTATTAGCAGGCCTACATTCCTCACAGTCAATATTACCTCCCCCCTGCCCATATCCATTCATCACCACCCCAAAAAGCAGTAAGGAGCCAATGAGGCCATAAAATAAAAATTTAAAAAGTTTCATTACAATCAGGGCTTATCAATTATACATAAATGTATTACGAATATACGTTTTTGCATTTCAACAACAAAGAAAAAATCCATAAAATTATTAAAACATGCATCTTATATACAAAAAAACACTTTCAGTTAAGCATTATTAACAGGTTATAATTATTTTTTAGTTTTCATAAAACAATAGCTTTTAAAGATAAAAGCACAATCCATCAAAAATCCATTTATAATTCATTTTTTTATATCCAATTGACATTTTAATAAATATAAACAGAATTTAATTAATGTTTTTTTATTTTTTGCAAAATAAAATTCTTTTTTATAGTTTTACCATTTAAATAAGCCCTAGTAATATGCTTTCTTTTAGTGGTAAAATATTCAAGGCTTTATTCCTTATCTTGGGTATCAGTTTTATTTATACTGATATAAACACCTATGCCCAATGTAGCCAAAACAACTTTGCAGTAACAGACCTCTATTTTTTAGATGAGAAAGGAAATCCTTTTGAAGATGAAGAAGAATTCGCAATCGGTGAAGTGGTCAAAGGAAGGATATATGCGATCTTTTCTGGAACATCTACCAATGCATACTTTCCCTTACATTTTGCCTACCAAGAAGAGATTTCTGGCAATCTATCATCCACAACCTCTAGTTACTGCGTATTTAACGAAACTTCAAATACCAGCAACCAAATCCCTAAAGAAACACGCGTCTTTCTTTTTGATTATGAAATTATCTGGGGCAGTGAAACCTATTTCAAAAATATTTATTTGAGATGGCGCCAAAATGAAGGCCAAACAGAGTGTACGACATCAGCTTCAAGCGGACAATGTTATGCCAGTCCTGAAGGTCTTAGGGTAAGTACCCAGTTTGGACCACTCCCAGTAGAATGGCATCAATTTTCAGTTAGCCCGACTGAAAATTTGAGGAACATAGCCTTAAACTGGTCAACATTAAAAGAATGGGAGTCCAGCCATTTTGAAATCGAAAGGTCTGAACAGGGAATCGATCATTTCACCAAAATCGCAGAAGTAAAAAGCGTGGGTTGGAGCGACACACTTACCCAATACAGCTATACGGACCTTCAACTTCCTTATAAGGGCGGAAGGCTTTATTACAGAATCAAACAAGTGGACTTCGACGGCAGCATGGATTATAGTCCAACACAAATGGTACAAGTACCTAAAGTAATGTCCAGCAAGAACCATTGGCAGGCAATTCCAAATCCTGTAATCAACAAAGAACTTCAACTCATGTACACAGGACCCCCTCTCCAAAATGAGGTTCAAGTCCAAATTTACACCGCAAGCAGTAGCTATTCTTATGTATTTAACAATGCCGGCAATTCCATAGACCTGAGCCAGATCTTACACAAACTGCCAAAAGGAATCTTAATTATAGAGATTATCACAGAAGCAACTACAGAAAGATTAAAAGTGATCAAGAAATAAAGGTATTTTCTAAACCGACGATAATTTTTTTCTCATGTGCAAATGCACAGCGTTCACCCCAGCTCTTAAGTTTGAATAAAACCGAAGGGCTGGGGATTTTTGATGCTCAATGCCATTTTCAGTTCTTGATTTAGCTTTAAAAAATACCTCAGTTTTTTACCAACTTATGGAATTCCTTTTTCGTTCCCCAAGAAATATGGATCAGGTAGATTCCTTTGGGAGCATTCAGCAATTTGGCCTGTACCTGCCTGGATATTTCAGCCATATTGCCAGCTCTAAAAAGTACTGCCTCAGCGGAAGGGGAAATCAATTCTACCTGAATTTCTTCTCCTGAATATTCCTGCAAGTGCAATAACTCCAATCTAAAGTTATCTCCTGAAGTCGGGTTAGGGAAAGCCCTCCAAACACCTTTGGTAACTTGAAGTGAAGGTATCCTTATAGAAACCACTTTGCTGTAATTCACTTCCCCTCCAAAACTTATCTGCTTTAGTCTGAATAAGATATTTCCCCCAACTAACGGAAGTTCTTCGTCCTCAAACTCATATTCTGTAATCGTATCTTTCCATCCCATTCCCTGAATTTCCGCAATTTTCTCAAAGCCTTTTGTTCCAGCATAAGATCTTTCTATTTCAAAATGGCTGTTGCCAAACTCCTTGGCTGTTGCCCATCTAAGTTTCACAATTCTTGATGATTCATCATAACTTGGTTCCACATAGATAATCTGAACCGGCATGATGGTGATATTACAGTTGATGGGATCATCGATAACCTGATAAGTTGCAGTTGGGTCTAGTGCGGTAAGCGTACTTGGATCGGGCCCCATTCCGCAATAATACACCTCTCCTTGGGTTGTAATGCGGATCTGAGAACCCGGATTAGGCAGAAAATCAGTATATATAGTTAAAGAAGCCTGCTCACTCACATTCAGGTTGCCACCCTGTACGACAACAGAACCCTCCACTACCACTTCACTGGTACCCGTAATGGTAAGTGTCGCATTACCGGCAATGTTAATACCTTTGGTTTCATCAGTCACATACACAAATGCATCTCCTGAGGTAGTAATATTATTGGTAGCACCGGCAACATCTATGCTTCCTGTCACGAATTCACCGGCTACTTTGATATCCGATCTATTGCCCCGCATCTTTGTTTCGCCCAGAACTGTCAAAGAACCTCCTGACTTGATATCTATGGTGACAAGATTACCATTCAGATCCAGTTCATCAAAAATGGCCTCAGCACCGCTATGGATTACCAAATTAAAGTCGTTTTTTACTTCTACTGATTTTGCCGTCAATACCCCAGAAAAAACATTGATGGTCGTCGCCCCTTGGTTGGTTGATGTCAGGCTGCCAGTGACAGTCAAAGAAGCATTCATATTCAAAGTAAAACCGCTTCCTGATGCAAAGTCACCATTTACTTGTCTAGGATGATTCAAATTGACTACCACGGCACAGTTATTGGAAATCCCTTGAAATGGAGGCGAGTTAGGAATGGTTACATTCCCGCTACAACTACCCGTCCTTGTCCAACAAGCAGGATCATTCCATAAACCGGATGTACAGGGCTGAGAGGTATAGGTAATTGTTTGTGCTAATGTTTGGAAAGTAGAAATAAAAAATAGCGAAAGCAAAGTAAATACCCCCCAAACCTTTTGATGATTGAGAAATTCAACATTCATTCTTCTGATTACAGAAAATTTATCCAAAATTGAATTAACCATTAAAACTTTAAAGAATATTAGGGTGACTCCTGTTTGATCTCTACACTTCAACCTTCAAAAAATCTGACAGACCAAAGAGAAAAACAGACCTAAATTTGTACTTATTCCTTGAAATAGTCAATTTTTACTAGGTATATTTTTGTTTTTTGGGGTACAAGTCATTTTCAACTACACATACTGCATTTTCCCTATCTTAAATTTTTGGTTAAAAAATCCTCAAATCTGATTTCATCAGGAAAGACATACTATTTTTACCATTGGTCACAAAAAAAAGAGGCTGTCTCATAAATAGGGACAGCCTTTTTTTATTCGGGCAGATATCTGGATCAAATTTCATATAGCCAAATCTAATGGCTTTAATTTGACTTATGATACAACCTCTTGTATAAGCTTTAAAACACTTAATTCAATTTTTGATCAACTTGATGTACTCAATCCTTTGCCCCCAGCTGATTTCAAGGACATAGACGCCTTTTCCATTGGCATTCAGCAAGCCCAAAACTTCCTCAGCTATGGTCTGGGTAGTGTTCCCTTTCAGGCTTCTCCTCCCAGCTGTAGGAGTAATCAGATTGGCCATTAAAGATTCTCCATTATACTCTTTGCTATCCAATAATTCAATCCGTAAAGCATCTCCAATCGTCGGGTTAGGGAATATCCTCCACACACCATTGGTAATTTGCATCCCAGGAACGCGGACGGATAAAACTTTGGAATATTCAAAATCCCCGTTGAAATCCACTTGCTTAAGACGGTAAAGGAGATTACCACCGGCAAGTGGAAGCAATTTATCCTCAAATAGGTATTCCGTTAATTGATCTGACCAACCAGCAGCTTTCACTTCACCGATCTTTTCAAACCGAGTTCCACTTACTGCCCTTTCAATTTCAAAGTGTGAGGCTTCCCATTCTTTGGTCGTGGACCAGAGGAAGTTGACAGATCTAAAAGACGGTTTAAATTCAAGGGATAAGTTTTCATAAATTACTGGTGTAGGGAAAAATCTAATAGATCTACTAAAGCATCTAACCACCCCATTTTCATCAGTCATAAAAAGAAAATATGTTCCGTCGGGCAATCCTGTAAGGTTAGTTGGATCTCCTTGTATTTGAATACCATCCTCATCAAACCATTCATAAGAAAAAGTTTTAGACGGATCAATGTTAGTAAGTCTTATAGATCCATTTGGAAATGGAGTTATATCTCCAAGGTTTTGAGAAACCTCAATAGATACTTGAAATGGTTCTGGGATATTCACAACTTCTGCATTAGGTGGAGTAGCCATAGTCAGCCCATTAGAATCTCTTACCAAGACACTCACTTCAATTATATCATTAGGAGAAGCAGGTTCAGTAATAAATAGACCCTCAGGTAGTCTTCTTGCTGGATCAGTTCGGGTTATTCCATTTTTGGTAACAGTCCAAATAACGTCGTAAACTCCATTTCCTCCAGCAACATTTGTTAGCACAAATGTCCTAAAAGTAAGATTATCTTCTTCAAAACAACTTTCTGTTACACCAAAAGAATAAAAAAAACCATCTACGGTAATTGTTCTAACAGCTGTTTGAAGATTTGAGCATTGCCCTGGAGGATAGTTAATCCCGTCACAAAAATTATTATTATTTGCATTATTATCTGGTCTTCCAGGGTTTGACCAATGAATTCTTATATCCTTCATTCGAGCAGTTTCTTTCTGGCAATCAAACTCTAAAGGCAGATCAACTTTAATGGTATGAGTCACAAAACCTGGCCCAGTAGTTGGCAAATCCCCAATTAGAAAATCAAAAATACCTTCTCTAACTCGATTTGGAGAATCAACTGGTAAAGTATTATCAGTAATTTCTAAGTTAGACACAAAAAAAACATTCGTACGAATTTGGTTAGTATTTTGCCCAGTAGAATATGAGAAAGTTATATAAATATTGTCCTTATCAGGACAAGTACTTAAATCAATAGGATTACCTAGAGCATCTGTAAAACTAACAGTTCCTAAATCAAATCTACTTGCTTGAGAATTGGCATTAGGGCTACATATCAAGCAATCCCTTGTTACTTGCCCAAACCCTTCAACTACCAATCCAAAAAAAACTAAAAACAAAATCAGCCCAAAAGGAATGAACTTTTTAAACATCATAGTTGACAGGATTATTCAATACCGTTTTTTGTATTACAAATATGATTTTTTGTTTTTGAATAATAAAACGAAATGTTTAAAATAATTTCTGTTTACACATTTTATTCGTTTTTTCATTCCTTTTATTTACTTTTCAACACTTGATTTTTATACCAATATCAGAACTTTAGTAAGCTTGAAAACACAAACATATCTCATTGTTAATTCATCATCAGGCATTTACAAAAAAGGAAGTTGACCAACTTTAAGATAAATTGTCTCTAACGTACATTTGAAAGAGAAAGCAAAAAATTCCTTGCAAGTTTTAATGATTTGTAAAAGTATTTGACACAAAAAAACCCGACATCGCTGCCGGGTTTTGTAATTGGTATGTGATTGGGTTAATTACCCATTCATGGAAATCAAAAACTCTACATTGTCCCTTGTGCCTTTCATACGCTGTAAGAGGAACTCCATCGCCTCCTGAGAAGTCATGTCGGACATCAGTTTTCTCAGGATCCATACACGCTGCATCTCTTCCTTGTCCATCAACAAATCCTCTCTTCTGGTACCTGAACTTGGCACATCGATGGCTGGATAGATCCTTCTGTTGGACAACTTTCTGTCCAGCGCCAATTCCATGTTGCCTGTGCCTTTGAATTCTTCAAAGATCACTTCATCCATTTTGGAACCGGTTTCGACCAAAGCAGTAGCGATGATGGTCAAAGAACCACCGTTCTCCACATTTCTTGCCGCACCGAAGAATCTCTTTGGCTTATGCAGGGCATTGGCATCTACACCACCGGAAAGGATTTTCCCTGAAGATGGCACCACTGTATTATATGCCCTCGCCAGACGGGTAATGGAATCCAATAAGATGACTACATCATGACCGCACTCTACCATTCTTTTGGCTTTTTCCAGTACAATGGAAGCTACCTTCACATGTCTTTCTGCCTGCTCGTCAAAGGTTGAGGAAATTACCTCTCCTTTCACCGAACGTGCCATATCTGTCACCTCTTCCGGTCTTTCGTCAATCAACAGGACCATCAAATGTACCTCTGGGTGATTTTCGGCAATGGCATTGGCTATCTGCTGCAACAACACCGTCTTACCGGTCTTTGGCTGTGCCACGATCATACCACGCTGACCTTTACCGATAGGCGCAAACAAATCCAAAATCCGGGTAGAATAATTATCCGCCTTGGTAGAAAGGTTCAACCTTTCTTCCGGGAACAATGGGGTCAGGTACTCAAAAGGAATCCTGTCACGGATTTCTTCCGTCGTCTTGCCATTGACTGTGATCACTTTTAACAAAGCGAAGTATTTCTCTCCTTCTTTAGGAGGTCTGATGGAACCTTTGATATGGTCACCGGTCTTCAAACCAAAAAGTTTGATCTGAGAAGGGGAAACATAAATATCATCCGGGGATGCCAGGTAATTGTAATCCAAAGATCTCATGAAGCCATATCCTTCAGACATGATTTCCAGAACACCTTCGTTTTCGATGATCCCTTCGAATTCCTTCATGCTGACATAAGGCCTCTTCTTGGTAGGAATCACTTCTGCACTTGGAATATGCACTTCATCAATATCCCTGATATTTTTTCTTCTTGGCAGCTCCACTTCTGCTTCTGCCGGAGTAGAAGGAGATGCAGCCGGCTCTGAAGGCGCTACTTGTTCTACTTCCACCACTTTCCTTCTTGGACGGATAAACTTTGGTTTTTCTTCCTCCTGAGGAGCTGCTTGGGGAGTTATAGGCGCTACGGCTTCAACCTTAGGAGCTGATTTTGGCTCTTCCTCTCTTCGAGGGCGCGGGGCCTCAGCCCTTGGAACTTCTTCTCTTTCTCTGCGAGGTCTTGGAGCAGGAGTCTCAGCTTTTGGCTCTTCCTCTCTACGGGGACGTGGTGCAGGTTTTTCAGCAGCGACGGACTTCACCGGATCACTTGATTCCTCTTTGGGAAGCTCCGTTACGTTTTGTCTTCTGAATTTGGGCTTGGTATCAGCTGCTTCTTCTTGGGGTGATTGAGCAGGCTTTTCCTTTTCTTTTTCTTTTGCTTCTATCTCGATTACAGAAGGCTTCTTTTTGGGGAGGGCTTGTTCTGGGGTGATGGCCTGTTGGTCCAGAATGGCATAAACCAGGTCATCTTTTTTGAGGTTTTTAAAGTTTTTAACTCCCAGTTCCTCCGCGATCTCCTTCAACTCAGAGAGAAGTCTGATCCTTAATTCTTCTATGTTATACATAAAAAGCTTATGAAATTAATTGATAATGTGTGATGTGTGAATAGTAATGAATGTGTGTATTGAGTATTACTGATCTGAATGAAAAAGGTATTCAGGATAGTATAAAATCCAAGGGGAGAGGATTTTGACATACTGTAACAGCACAATATTACATGATGAAAATTGAATACGCAAGTTTTAAGCTTAAAAGAACGCAAAAGTCATCAATTTCTTCCTATTTAATACCAAGGCTAAAATATTGTTTAAAGCTAAATAATAAAGAAAACATAAGTAATCCTTTATCGGTCAATGGATTAAAGAATGAAATTGCATAACATTGGCCATGAAGCTGTTTTTCCCTAAGTTAGATTTTGAAGGTATAGAGCTGCACACAAAATCCTCTGCTCCTAGGTTCGGAAACGCTTGACTACAGCACCGGCTAAAAAACCTTAGTGCGTTCAAACCCTTATGGCATAATACAATCCAATCTTACTGAAACCCTTAATTCCCTAAACTCCTTAATGTTTCAAAATCACACTTCCGACATCTTTGCAAATTCCACCTTCCAAATCTCACTGCTTTTTGTAGGGATTTACTATTTTGTAAGCTGTAAAAAAATTTTACCATGAAAATGAAAACCAACAAATCTCTCTTTTTGTCGCTGATTGCCTTTTCTGTATACAGTTCCGTTGCTTTTGCGCAGCAAGACCTCTCACAGGAAGTGCCCCTTGATACCAGGGTTCGCGTAGGAGCCCTAGACAACGGACTGGTGTATTATATTCAGCAGAACCCCAAACCTGAAAATAAGGTTGAACTGCGACTGGCAGTCAATGTAGGATCTGTTTTGGAAACAGAGGATCAGTTGGGGCTGGCACATTTTACTGAGCATATGGCCTTCAATGGTACCCGGAATTTTGAAAAAAACGAACTGATTTCTTACCTGCAATCCATAGGGGTTTCCTTTGGAAGGGACCTAAATGCCTACACTGGATTCTATGAGACGGTATATATGTTACCCATCCCTTCAGATGATGAGGAAAAGCTGAGAAGTGGTTTCCTGGTCATGAGTGATTGGGCTGGAGGTATTATGATGAAGGATGAAGATATTGATGGAGAAAGGAGCATCATCGTGGAAGAGTGGAGAACAGGGCAGGGTTATTCTCAGAGGATGCGTGACCAATACCTGCCCATCCTGTTGCATGATTCCCAATATGCCGACCGGTTGCCCATAGGCAAAATGGAAGTCATTGAAAATTTCAAGTACGAAACGATCAGAAAATTCTATAAAGACTGGTACCGTCCAGACAATATGGCCGTGATCGCCGTTGGGGATGAAGACCCTGACAAACTGGAAACTTTGATCAAAGAATATTTTGGTTCTTTAGAAAATCCCAAAAAGGCTCCCAATAGGAAACATTTTGAAGTACCGGAGCACAAAGAAACTTTTGTGAGCATTGTGACAGACCAGGAGGCCCCTGGTATTCAGATACAGCTATTTTATAAGCATAAGGCACTCCCTACAAAGACCAAAGCGGATTATAAGAATTTCCTACTGAGGACCCTTTATGGAGGCATGATGACCCAGCGCTTAGATGAAATCCGTCAAAAACCTGATGCACCTTTCATTTTTGCGGGAACAGGCTATGGCAATTTTGTTCGGGATATGGATTATTTCAGTGCTTCAGGAGTGGTGGCACCGGGGAAAGTTGAAGCTGGTATTGAATCACTAATTCTAGAAAATGAACGGGTGGCCCAGTTTGGTTTTACCCAAGCTGAACTAGACAGGGTCAAGCGATCCGTGATGAACACTGCAGAGCGTGCCTATAAGGAAATGGACAAAGTGGAATCCAGGGCGGTAGTCAGTAGGTATGTGAACCATTACCTTTCAGGAAGATTTGCCGAGGGAGAGGCCTGGAAATATGAATTTTATCAGGAGATCATCCCCCAGATTACCCTGGAAGAGGTCAACAAATTGGCCAAAGAACTGGTGAGGGATGAAAACAGAGTAATCATCGTCATGGCACCTGACACTGACAAAGAAGAACTCCCTTCAGAAGTCCGGATTTTGGCCATATTTGATGCGGTAAACGAGATGGAACTCAGCCCATATGAAGAAAAACTGCTGGCAGAAAAATTAATGGAAGATTTACCGGCTCCAGGAAAAATAGCGCAGGAAGAACATATCGAGTCCATTGACGTGCACGAAATCACGCTCAGCAATGGCTTAAAAGTTTTTGTCAAAAGCACAGATTTTAAAAATGATGAAATTGTCTTTTCCGGTTCGGGAAAAGGTGGTGTCTCCCTTTATGGAGATGAGGACCACTATACCGCCAGTTATGCAGGTGTATTGGTCAATGTAATGGGAATCGGGGATTTTTCACCTACAGATCTTCGGAAAATACTGGCAGGAAAATCCGTTTCGGTGACACCGAATATCGGTACCTATTCGCAAAATATATCCGGCAGTACTTCACTAAAGGATTTGGAGACTACCCTACAGTTGGTACATCTCTATTTCACGGCTCCAAGGATTGACAGGGAACTTTATGAGGTATTTATTAACAACCAAAAGACCCAATTGGCTTCAGCTCAGGTGAATCCTGATTATCAGTTTTCCATGAAGCTGAACAAGATCGTGGCCAATGGAAATTTAAGGGCAATGGGTATATTTGGACCTGAGGACCTGGATAAAATCGACATGGATAGGGGTATCGAAATCTACGCTGAGCGATTTGGAAATGCCGCCAATTTCGAATTTTTCTTTACCGGGAATATAGACCTGGAAATTTTCAAACCTTTATTGGAGCAGTATCTGGGCAGCTTGCCTTCCGATCCTGAAAACCTGGATGATTTTAGAGATATGGGCATCAGGGCACCAAGAGGGATATCCGAAACCATCGAAGTGGGAACTGATGAAAAGAGCCAGGTCATCCTGTATTTTTCCGGTGAAACAGCTTATGATAGAAAAAAGGCAGCTGACATTTCTTACCTGGGAGAAATCCTTACCATCAAATTGATTGAAAACCTGAGAGAGGAAATCGGTGGTGTCTATGGGGTAGGTGCCAATGGCAGCATGGGCATTCAACCGGTGGGCAATTTTTCATTTTCCATAGCTTTTCCCTGCAGTCCTGATATGGTTGACCGTTTGACAGCAGCTGCTTGGGATGAAGTGAGGAAAATTCAGGAAAATGGCCCAAGCGAGGAAGACCTCAACAAGGTTAAGGAAAACAGACGGATTGCCCTGGAGGAAAATCTGAAGAGAAACAATTATTGGAATGCCCAGCTCTCTGCCATCAGAACCTATAAACTCCCATGGGAAGCTGTTCTGGAAGCCAAGGCTTCGATTGAGGCTGTGACGGTAGAAAGGATTCAAGAAGCAGCAAAGGAGTTTTTGGTTAAAGAGAATTTATTGGAGGTGAAAAAGTTTCCTTTACGAGCTCAATGAGCAGATATTGGTAGCAAAAGATTATGATAGTGGAAATGATGAAAAATCTAAGAATTTTGATTTGATCAAGCTTATTTTCACCCTGATAGAAAAAAAGGTATTTGTGAATAGATGTTAAAATTTGTGTGTATAAAAGATTTCAGGGTCAAAGTATTCCGAAATCAGCCTTCCGAAATCCCCCTTTCCTATCTTAATGAACCCCTAAATACCTTTCACTCCTTAATGTTTCAAAATACGATACCACACTTCCGACAACAGACATCAGACTTCCCAATTTCCCTTTTCAAAAATTTCTCCCTTAATTCGCTTTATGGATTTACAATGGATTTGGGATGGCATCAAAGACGGAGTTGCGCAGATGAGCTGGTTGGAGGCCGTTGCCGTGTTTTTTGGTATTGCCTCTGTTTTTTATTCCATCAAGAAAAACATCCTGGTTTTTCCTACCGGCATGATTTCCACTTTGATTTATGTCTATATCTGCCTCCAATATAAACTGTATGCAGACATGGGCATCAATGCCTATTACTTTGCCATGTCCATTTATGGTTGGTATTTATGGAGCCGACCTTCGGATGGAAAGGAGGAGTTGCCGGTAACTTGGTTGGACAAAAAAGGAATCTTCAATTCCCTAGCCCTATTTGTAGGTTCATATGCGGCACTCTATTTTGTCCTGGCCAATTTTACCGATTCTGATGTGCCTTATTGGGACTCCTTCACCACAGCCTCGGCATTTGTAGGCATGTGGCTGATGGCCAAAAAGAAAGTGGAAAACTGGATTGCCTGGATCATCACAGACATTGTTTCGGTACCCCTTTATTTTTATAAAGGATTGATGCTGACATCTTTTCAATTCCTTTTTTTCACCGTTTTGGCAGTGATAGGATTAATGGAGTGGATCAAATCAGCCAAAAAAAGCCAAAAAGTATATGCTTAAAAAGGTGGTTGTCATCGGTCCTGAGTCTACAGGAAAAAGTACCCTATCATCCGGATTGGCAAAACACTTTTCATGCCCTTGGGTGCCTGAGTATGCACGAGAGTATATCGAAAGCCTTGATAGCCATTATACTTTTGAGGACTTGTTGCATATCGCCAAAGGACAGCTGTACTTAGAGGATGAAAAAGCAAAAGAAGCGGCTGGGCTTTTGATCTGCGACACGGATCTGCATGTCATCAAGGTTTGGTCTGAATATAAATATGGGATGGTGCATGAATGGATCTTGGAGCAGATTAAGATACGTAAATATGATCTTTATCTTTTGACAGATATTGATATCCCTTGGGAAGAAGACCCACAGCGGGAGCATCCGCAACCTGAAATGAGGGAATATTTTTTCAATCAATATGTTTCCCTGATCAGGGAAACAAGGGTTCCTTTTGAGCGTATTTCGGGTTCGGAAGAAGATAGATTACAGCAGGCTATTGGGGTTATCAACAGGTTGTCAGAGACTTAAAACTATCATCTCTTACAATTTTTATTTCATAAAATATGTTAAATCCGAACACTTTTTCACTTTCTTTTGAGGATGTTGAAAAATTCTCGGATTTATTGATGTACCTTTAGAGAAAGAATGTCAAACGATCACCCAGCTTGTTTCACATTCCCATTTTAAATTTATCATCAAATTACCATTAATGCGTCCGCCTAGATTCAATGCCGCATCCTCCTTTCACACAGATTTGAAGGGAAGAATCAAAAATTACTTCACAGAAAAAAATCTTAAACAAACTGGAAATTTCTCCCTTTATTTCAAAGCTATCGTGATGGTTTTGGCATTTATCGGTGTATATATCCACTTGGTTTTCTTCACCCCATTCTGGCCATTTGCCATATTGGAATCCATTATCCTTGGCGGCCTTACCGCTGGAATCGGTTTCAATGTCATGCACGATGGTGCTCATGGCAGTTTCAGCCGTAAGGGTTGGGTCAATGAACTGGCCGGTATTTCCATCAATTTTCTGGGAGCAAATGTGTATATGTGGAAAACCAAACACAATGTTGCACACCACTCCTTTACCAATGTGGATGAACATGATGATGACCTAAATGCCGGAGCATTCCTGAGATTGGGTCCTAATCAAAAAAGGTACAAAATCCACAGGTTTCAGCACCGTTATTTCATCTTCATTTACTCTATTCTGTATTTCTACTGGGTGTTCTTCACCGATTACAAGAAATATGTGACCAACAAAGTTGGGGAAACACCGATCAAAAAGATGAATGTGGCAGAACATATTTCCTTTTGGGGATTTAAACTGGTCCATTTGTTCCTTTTTGTGTTCTTACCGATTTATATAGTAGGTTTTATGCCTTGGTTGATAGGCTTCCTTGCATTTGGCCTGGCTACAGGTGTCATCATGAGTGTGGTGTTCCAATTGGCCCACGTCCTAGAAGAGACTTCCTTCCCACTACCTGATAAAGTCACCAACAAACTAGAAGATGATTGGGCAGTACACCAATTAAAAACCACTGCGAATTTTGCAACCAAAAACAAAATCTTGTCCTGGTTTATCGGAGGTCTGAATTTCCAGATCGAACACCATTTGTTCCCGAACATTTCCCATATTCATTACCCTGCGATTTCTCAAATCATCAAAGAAACATGCAAGGAATATGGTATTCCATACATCGAACATCCTAAAATGAGGGTTGCCCTGGCTTCCCATGTTAACCACTTGAGGCAATTGGGAAGAGGTGAATAACCCATCTTGAGAAAATATTTCAAAAATTCCATTTGAAAAGTGGAGAGCAACACGGCCAAGCTGTGTTGCTTTTTTTATGCATATTGAATTTTTAAAGGATTTGGATTCCACACCCTGAATTTACCAGTCCCGCGTTCGGAAACGTGGTTTCATTCCGAAATCTCCCTTTCGACTTCCCCCTTTCGAAATCCCCCTTCCCATCGGTCCTTCAGACCTCTCGTTCATCTTGCATTTGCTATCTATCCTAGGGTTCTACCCTAGGCTGTAACAGAACGGCCCTTCAGGCCTTTTCTATATCCAACTTTCCTTAATGAAACCCTTAATCCCTTAAATCCTTAAAGGTTCCCAATTCTCCGAAATTCCGACACCCTACTTCCAACATCCAACTTCCGTCATCCCACCTAAAATCTATCCTGCAATCCTTGCTTTTTCCAATCTGCCAATCTACCTTCGTGCCAAGATCATTAGGGGTGCCTTAATATTTCGGGCTGAGATCATACCCACAATACCTGATCCGGGTAGTGCCGGCGAAGGGAAATGAGTAAAGCGAATACCTACATATTGGACTCTGAGTCGCCAAAATCTGATTTTGGTACATGCATGCAATTCAATCAATACGGTGGTTTCGGCAAAGGGTAAACAAATAAACAGAAAATCACCCCTTGGTTTTCTGATGTTTAACCAAAATTCCGCAAAGCGGTGAATTATTCAGTAATCATGAAAAAAACAGTATTCTTATTGGCTCTATGGCTTGTAAGCCTGGCAGCCTTTGCCCAGTCCAATCTGAGAGGTACGGTGAAAAGCAGTACCGGAGAAGAATTAGTGGGTGCCAATGTGATTTTGGTGGGAACAGGAAGGGGCTCAACCTCTGACCTGGAAGGAAATTTTCAGATCAGAAACATCCCCGCAGGAACTTACACCTTGAGAGTAACCTATCTGGGTTTTGAGAGCTATACGAAGGAAATACAAGTGCCAACAGACGAATTCCTAGACATTGCTCTTACTCCAAGTACCTTATTGACCGAGGAATTTATCGTCTATGCCACCAGGGCTACGGACAAAACCCCTACCACATTTTCCAAGGTGGATAAGTCCGATATTGCCAAACTCAATTTGGGTCAGGACTTGCCTATCCTCCTGAATTTTACCCCATCTGTGGTGTCTTTTTCAGATGCAGGAGCGGGAGTGGGCTACACGGGATTGAGGATCAGGGGTTCCGATCAGACCAGGATCAATGTGACCGTAAATGGTATACCTTTGAATGATGCCGAGTCACACGGTGTTTTCTGGGTTAATATGCCGGATTTTGCTTCTTCAGTGGATAACCTTCAAATCCAGCGCGGTGTGGGCACATCTACCAATGGCGCGGCTACTTTCGGTGCCAGCTTGAATATTCAGACAGATACCCGACAAGATGAGGCCTTTGCTGAAATTGACAATTCTTTCGGTTCCTTCAATACCCGCAGGCACATGGTCAAAGTGGGAACAGGTTTGCTGAATAACCGCTGGGCATTTGACGCGAGGGTTTCCCAAATCACCTCAGACGGATATATCGACAGGGCTTCTTCTGACCTAAGATCCTATTTCCTTTCCGGTGGTTTTTATGGCGAAAAGCATGTAGTCAAAATGAATGTCTTCGCAGGAAAAGAAGTCACTTATCAGGCTTGGGAGGGGGTTCCGGAAAACCTATTGGCTACCAACAGGACCTTCAACCCCTATACCTATGACAATCAGGTAGACAATTACAATCAGGATCATTTTCAATTGATTTATACCGGAACTTTAAACCAAAACTGGAAAGCCAATGCTGCGCTTCATTACACCTATGGCAGGGGTTATTTTGAGCAGTTTAGACCAAATGACAGGTTGAATAGTTACGGACTTCAGCCATTGGAAATCGGCGGTATTACAATTTCCAGAATGGACATCATCCGAAGAAGATGGTTGGACAATGATTTCTATGGAGCAGTTTTCTCTTTGAATTACATCTCTGACGACGGGAAATGGGATGCTGCCTTTGGTGGTGGTGCTAACAGGTATGACGGGGACCATTTCGGAGAAATCATCTGGATGCAATATGCGGGAGATGTGAATATCAGAGACAGGTATTATGACAACAATGCCGTCAAAGACGATTATAACCTGTATGCAAAAACCACTTATGCGGCATCAGAAAAGCTTTACCTTTTTGGTGATTTACAGTACAGAAAAATCGATTACAGCTTCGTGGGGTTCAACAATGACCAAAGAGATATTTCCGGCGCGGTAAATTACAATTTCTTCAATCCTAAGTTTGGCTTTACTTACCAGGCTTCAGAAGGTAAATCTTGGTACGCCTCTTATGCGGTAGCCAATAGGGAACCTGTGAGAAGGGACTTTACCGATTCACCGATTGTAGACCGAGCACCTAAGCACGAGAACCTACAGAATATCGAAGCCGGTTTTAAAGGAAGAGGCAGCAATTTCAGCTATACTGCCAACCTTTACTACATGAAATACAAAGATCAGTTGGTGTTGACCGGTCAGCTGAATGATGTGGGTGCTTATGTAAGAGATAATGTAGAAGATTCATACCGATTGGGAATTGAATTGGACGGAGTTTACCAGTTCACTCCTAAATTTTCCCTAGGAGGTAACTTGGCACTGAGCAGGAATAAGATCGCGGAGTTTATCGAATATATTGATGATTATGCGGCTGCGGATTTCAGACAGGAAACCATCATCCATACAGATACCGACATTGCCTTTTCCCCTAGCGTAGTGGGCGCAGCAATCGTAGAGTACAAACCTGTTAAAGATTTTGAAATTTCTTTGCTCAACAAATATGTGGGAAGCCAGTTTCTGGACAATACCCAGAATGAAAGCAGGAAGTTGGATGCTTTCTGGACTACCGACCTTAGACTCAATTATGCTGTAAGACCAAGGTTTGTCAAAAATATGGAACTTACCTTGATGGTCAATAACATCTTCAACAGGCTATACGAACCAAATGGCTATACTTTTAGCTACTTTTTACCTGGTGAAGGTGCGAGCGGAAGAGAATTGGTAACCGAAAATTTTTATTATCCTCAAGCCGGAACCAATTTCTTGGCAGGTGTGAAGTTCTTGTTCTAAAATCTCAAAACTCCTTCGGGACCTGTCCCGAAGGAGTTTCTTTTAATATCTATTATATTGCCAAAAAAGAAATTAAAAGCGAATTAAGGGGTAATACCACTAAATATCTACCAATTTCTAATCCGCCGAGGCGGATAAAACATCCATTAATATCGACTTTGATCATATACCAAGATCATATTCCTAATGATTTAATCTCGTTTTATAAATCAATCAATTCCTTATCCCTTCAGCAAAGAAGTTTTTCACCCAAAAAGTCCTGGCTATCAAATTCACATTATCCAATATTTCATAGATGTTTTTGGGCATAAAAGGGGAGATGGTGACTTTATAATTCCCAAATCTGTCTTTTTGGACCTCCAGGTCAAATTTATGGTGGAGAACCAGCAGTTCATTCGGAAAGAACTGCACCTTGGATGCAGGAGAAATAATTTTTTCTTTGATGCCAAATCGCTTTTTTTGAGCCATATAGCTTTGTTGGCATTGCTTGTCCTGGAAGTTTCTGTCAGCAAGGGTCAACCTGGATTGTTGGAAAAATTGGGGATTAAAGGCATGTTTTAAGGTCAAAGAACCTTTGATGATGTCATAATTTACTTCCCCGTTTTTGCTGCATTCAACTTTCAGGTTGTTTTTGATACTGAGAAACTTCCATAGGTTATTGATTCTATGTAAGTCCATATATGGTTATTTTGGGTTTTTGGTCAATCTATCATAATCCCTGATGGTAATCTTCAGGGCCTCCCGCGCAGTTTCTTCCTCAAGTATTGGTGTCGACGATGTCCCGTCGGTCCTTTCCCAGGCAAGATTATCCTCCAGCAGTGGATATAATTTACGCACAAAATCGTAATGCGCAAATTTGTCCCCTCCATAAAAGACCAGTTCCCCGGAATCGCTTAAGGATTCGTTTCTCCATTTGAGGCGCAAAGGGAGATATTCGGGATTTGGTTCAACAAAAATATAGGCCTCATCTTTGACCCTGTTCAAGAGGATAGAAAGGTTTAGTGTTGGGAAGTCTGGACTTTTTATCCTTTTCCCGTATCGATAAATATTGATTTTGGCGTCTTCCCTTCCTTCAATATCGTAATAGGGTGCCCGCATATTTTTGAAAAATAACCTGTCCTGATCCGCAACCAGCATGGGGTTTTCATCTTCTCCGCTGTTATTGGCCTTTCTTTCGTTGAAGAAAGACAAGAGGAAGACAAAAAGTACCGAACCCAACCCGAAGATCTTCAGGATCTTGACCATTTCAGGGGAGAAAGTATCGTTGGATGAGGAAGGCATGCTTAACTGTTTTAGACATTAAACCCAGATCATTGATGTTAGGTTTAGAATGGGGGGTTTGCAATTACCAATTACCAAATTTCAAAATCCAATCTTCAAACTCCAGTCTTCAAACTCCAATCTTCAAAATTGAAACTCTATAATGAAACCCCTAATGGTTCAAAAGGAGAACTCATGATGTTTATTAGATCCTTAACAAAGAGACTAGACAAAGTCTTTTGAAACTCCCTGTCTTGTTTCTTATGTCTTGTGTCTTGATTCTTTTTTTCAATGCACATACGAACCTGCATTGATATCAATTGTACAACCCGTTGCATGATCTGCAAAGCCTGAACAGAGCAAGGTTACCATTGGGGCAAGATCTTTAGGTTCGGTGAGTTGGTTCAGAGCAATGTCATTCAGGGCATATTCTTCCCCATATTGGTCCATAAAATCCTGCGCCATGTCTGTACGGGTAAAACCTGGAGCTATGATAAAAGCTTTTATGCCTTCTTTGCCATAATAGCGCGCTATGGATCGGGTATAGCTGACAATGGCTGCCTTGGATGCCGCATAAGCCAAATAATCCGGCGTATCTCCTCTGAAAGCCGCTCGGGATGAAATATTGACAAGTCTACCGTTTTTATTTTCCCTGGCATGCTCGATAAATTCCTTGCAGATGATCGCCATGGCATTGATGTTGACATCCATGGTTTTCAGCCAAGCTTCCGCCCATTCCTCTGTTAGGGCATTATCGGGAACAGATATAGCAATTCCGGCATTATTGACTATAGCGTCGATTTTACCGTAGGTTCCAATCAGTTCCGGGATCCAACCTTTAACCAATTCAAGATTAGAAAGGTCACAAGGCACAAGATGTGAAGTGTTGTTCAGGGAATTCTGAAGTGACTTGGCTTCTTCCACATTATGGTTGAAATGGATGAGTACCTCAGCACCGGAAGCAGAAAGCTGTTCAGCAATACCTCTTCCGATACCTCTTGAAGCACCGGTCACTAGAATTCTTTGGTTGGTCAGGTCGATTTTCATAATGGGTTAATGGCAAATGATATTTCAGTTTCTTTGATAAAGGTAGCTTTTTTAGCGAAATCAGGATGCAGTGGAATGATTAGCAAATTATGCTCAAGGGGATAATTTACCAGGGGAATTTGGCAAGAAGGAACCTTCAGGGCAATGCTTTCCTGCTGCTTTGCCATATCCAAATTTAATCAGTTCTGCTAAATACAATATTAAATTATTGCATTTGGAATAATTTTCTGATTTCTGCTTCCTGAAGGTTACAGTTGATCCACCCTGCGTCCAGATCAGCACCATATTTTTCATAGAAATTGATGGCCGGAGTATTCCAGTCCAACACCTGCCAGGTCATCCCGGAACAGTTGTCTTCCAATGTTTTTTGTAAAGTACGGTCAAACAGCAGTTTTCCAGCCCCATTGCCACGCTCTGATTCGGTCACCACCAAGTCTTCGAGGTAGATCCTTTTGCCTTTCCAGGTACTGTACCGGTAGTAAAAGATAGAGGTTCCGATAATCTCATTGGTCGCATTTTTGACAGCTACAAAAAAAGAAAAGACAGGATTGGGTCCAAAACCATCTTTTTCCATCATTTCAACTGTATTGATCACTTCATTTGGGGCTTTTTCATAAACAGCCAGTTCCTGGATCAATTTCAAAACCTGTGGCAGGTCTTCTTTTTTTCCTTCTCTAATCGTATACATGCAGGAAAGTTATTAAAAAACATAAAAGCAAAAAATCAATTTATATATTTGAAACCATCTACTGACCTGATCGGTCAGCTAAAGATTCAGCAATTATGTTTCTAGCCATTGATGTGGGCAATTCCAATATTGTCTTTGGTTTTTATGATGAAAGACGCCAAGCTTGGACGCACGAACTTCGTGTCCATACCAGCAGGGAGTTGACTGTATTGCAATTGGAAAAGGAAGTGCATTTGTATTTTTTGGAAAATGGCATCAAATCCGATGAAATTACCCATGTCGGGATTTCTTCCGTGGTACCTGAAATCAACCACATCATCCAGCAGTTTTGTAAGGAATACCTGGAAAAAATCTGTTACCTGATAGAAGGGAAAAGTTATGCCACTTTAAAGGTGAGTACAGCAAGACCCAATGAAATCGGCTCTGACCTCATGTGCAATGTTGCTGCTGCCTATGAACGCTTCCAAACAGCCTGTATTATCGTTGATTTTGGCACAGCCCTTACCTTTACGGTAGTTGGTGAGGATGGCAAAATCCTTGGTGTGAATATTGTGCCGGGACTGAAAACTGCCATCAAGTCCCTTTTTTCAAATACTTCCAAATTACCTGAAGTGGAGTTGAAAATGCCGAAATCCGTCTTGGGCAAAAGCACTTCTCATTCCATTCAGGCGGGAATACTATATGGGTACACCGGACTGGTCAAAGGCATGTTGGATACCATCCAAAAAGAACTTGGCCATCAGTGCAGAGTGATCGCCACTGGTGGTCTCTCTTCTATTTTGACCACCTTACAGGATGAATTTGAAGTGGTGGACCGAAACCTGACATTGGAAGGCGTTAAGCTGATCACTTTGGCTAATCAGCCTTCAAACTGAAGCAGAATATTGGGATCTGGGCAGATGGCTTTGTATTTTTCAACCTCTCGGTGGGAACAAACTCCGGGAAAATCTCCCCAATTATCCATCATATCCCACATCAACTGAAAGTGCAGATGAGGAGGCCAATCGCCGTTTTCAGGAAAAGGTCCTAAATGACAAAGCAAGTCCCCAGCTTTAAACTCCTTTCCGACTGACACCCCTTCCAAATCTTGCAGCGCAAGGTGTCCGTAAAGGCTGTAAAGGGTGACTCCTTTAATTTGGTGGGAAAGTATGATAGTGGCGCCATAGTTACCAAATCCTTCATTGTTTTGGAAACTGTGGATTTTTCCATCCAATGGGGCATAAACAGGAGCAAAAGCATCTGTCCAGATATCCACTCCCAGATGGATGTCTCGGAAATCCTCTTTTTCCGTTACAAAAACCTCACTTCTGCTGTAAATGGCCCTTTGCTCGAAATATCCTCCGATACCATATTTTTTTCCGGCATCTCGGAGCTGACCGAATACAAAATCATTGAACTTTTCAGTACTCGAAAGGTCAACCTTTGGCAATTCAGCATTGGAAGGGGAAAAATCCAGGGAAAACGTATTCTGACTATCCAGTCTTTCACCCATGACAGGGAAGATTTCTTCTCCAGAAAGCAAGTTTGAGAGGCTAATTTTCATAGCTTGCAAGATAAATATTTTGTCAGTTTTAAAGGCTTCCCCTATCTTTATTTCCATGAACAATGACATGAAATTTCCTTCTTTAGAAGATATCAAAGCTGCCCATCAGCGCATACAACCCTTTATTCACAGGACACCCATCCTCAGTTCGGAAGCTATCAATCAGATTGCCGGTTGTGAAGTTTTCTTTAAGTGTGAAAATTTCCAGAAAGTAGGTGCTTTCAAAGCTAGAGGAGCAGCCAATGCGGTGGCAAAATTGACGGAAGAGCAGAAGAAGAATGGCGTGGCAACACATTCCAGTGGCAACCATGCTGCTGCCTTGGCAAGGGCGGCAACAGTCGCTGGTATCAAATCCTATATCGTGATGCCTTCCAATGCCCCTGAAATCAAAAAGAAAGCAGTAAAAGGCTACGGAGGGGAAATCATCGAATGTGAACCCAATTTACAGGCAAGAGAAACTACCCTTCAGGAAGTAGTGGACAGGACCGGTGCTACTTTTATTCCTCCCTATGATTATATGGATGTCATAGAAGGACAGGCTACCTGCGCGCTGGAAATGTGGGAAGAAGGAATTCCATTTGACACTGTCATGGCTCCTGTCGGCGGGGGAGGTCTTTTGGGTGGAACTGCCTTGACCACCAAATATATTTCCCCCAACACCAAAGTGATTGCCGGTGAACCCACAGGGGCAGATGATGCTTACCGCTCATTTCATGCCAAGCAACTCATCCCTATGGTCGGTCCAAAAACTATTGCGGATGGCCTCTTGACTTCTTTGGGCAACATCAATTTCGCAATTATCATGGACTATGTGGATGATATACTTACAGTAAGTGATGAGGAAATCATAGAGGCGATGCGGTTGATCTATGAGCGAATGAAAATTGTCATCGAACCCTCTTGTGCGGTACCTCTTGCGGCTTTATTGAAAAACAAGGAAAGATTTAAAGGCCAAAAAGTGGGGATTATCCTTTCGGGAGGAAATGTGGATTTGGGGAAACTGCCATTTTAAGAAGGGAAGAGTAACTTTTCCCAGATTTGTGGTATTTCAAGGAGTTTACCACTTGCAAAGGAACGTACTTCATCCTCTGAGGCTTCTGCATTTTTGAGCCGGATTTCCAGTAAAGTAGGTTCTGTGATGGGCTTGCCTATTTGGGAGACTATAAAAACCTCAGCTTCCTCTGCAAATCCTTGCAAGCAAATGGCTTTACTCAATTCATTGGCCCAAAGGTTATAAATCTTACCCACATGGGAAATGGGGTTCTTGCCTGCAGTAGCTTCCAAACTCATTGGCCGATAAGGAGTAATCAGCCCATTGGCCCGGTTGCCCCTGCCAACCTGACCATCGTCCCCATTTTCCGCACTGCAACCTGTCACTGTAAGGTAAATACTTTCCTTTTGATAATCATCGGCTGTATTGATAAAGATACAGGAGGCATCTATAAATACATGATTCGCAACAAAAGCCTTTATTTCCTCGATCTTGCTTTTATACTCGGCAAGGTTTGCAAGGTGACGGTCCACCATCGCAATTGCGAGTGTAAAAAGGAATTGCCCTTCTTTGTACACCCCCATAATTTTGGTATCTTCTCCGATGCAGGGGAACTGGGAAAGGGTTGTTGGCTCCCTGAGCAGTTGGTCAATTTCAAGTACCTTTTTTTCAAGGGCAGAAAATGGATAAAACCCCACGCCAAAAGAAGTATCATTGGAAAGTGGCACCTCCCCCAGACCGAAGCGTTGAAATAATTCCACCAAATCCTGACTACCGCTCCTGATTTTGGGAATGATCCGGATATCATTGACCACATCCACATATCGCAGGTGCTCTTTTAACCAATTTTTTGCTGTACGGATGGCAATTTCCTCAACAGGGACAAACTTATCGCCGACCTGGGAAGTGGCCCTTCCGGCTATGTAAAGCTCTATGGGATGTCTCATTTTGCCGCCAGCATAATACGGTTCCGAACTGCCACCCACCAACAAAGCCTTGTCCACATTGTGGTGAAGAATACTCCCAAAATGTTCCAGATAATAGCGGGAAAGTGCTCTGGAAACCGCTTCCGCAATCTCATCGCAAATGGTGTCGGGATGGCCTATGCCTTTTCTTTCAACAATTTCAAAGTCTCTCTTAGAGCCTCCCGGAAGCTGTTGTATAAAAATATTTGACTTGGAAAGGCTCATAGTTAAAAGTAACAAATTCTATCGTGAATGACAGCCACTAGCCGCAAAAATAAGAAAGGGATCCCTATCAAAAGATCCCTTTCCGAAAATTGTAATTGAAGGAACAGGAAACCGTCCTGACTTCCGCACTGGGACACCCAGATTAAAATCCGAATATTTCTTGTACTGATTTTTGTTCTTCGGTTAGGATTATTGTTTTCTTGATGACTTCATTGTTTGGGGTGATCAAACTTAATTCAT
>NZ_JBHLWI010000080.1:0-707 GCF_042432905.1 Fontibacter flavus
CTTTTGAAAATCCGGGCTTTCTGATATCATCCTCCTTTTCTATTTCAAAGTAGATAGTTGTAACATCATAAAAAACCGCGTGGATGCCCCCGTCCAAAACCTGAAGGGTATGGTCAAAGCTGATCTTCTGGACCTGTTCCTTATACCTGGAATGTAGCTTGTCCATAAAACGGTAAATATCATCTTCGGAGTAAGCCTTCTGTTCGTAACGGTAAAGATATTCTGTCGTCTTAAGCTTGCTTTTAGGGTAAACCAGACGGTATAACACAAGATCTTTGAAAAGCTCCTCATTGATCTGACCAAAACCAACATCATCAAATATCCTCCCCAAAACATACTGAACACCCACAAGCTTATGCGAGCTGATTGAAGACAGGACATCAGTAAATATCTTCTTGTGGTCGGTAAAGTCGATCTCCTGAAGCCCCATTTGTTTTTGGGCATAACTTTTACCTTCGTTAACCAGACGCTCAATTTCTAAGGGGTCTTTACTAGAGCCAATGGTCTTGAGAACCTTATATTTCCCTTGGCTTTTATCAATAACCTGTACACTGACAAGTCCACTTTTATTTGGCTTTTTCCGGACAAACATGGACTAATTTAATAAAATCATCCCCTGGGACACCCAAAACCGAAACTTAAGAATCCATAAACATTGAAATTCAATAACTTAAAAAATTACGGTGAATAATCTGCGGAAGTCAGGA
>NZ_JBHLWI010000081.1:0-1476 GCF_042432905.1 Fontibacter flavus
TTGGATATAGTGCATAGAGATAAAATAGGATTGTTAAAAATAACCTCAACTAAATTTACTAAATTTAAGGAGATTGTGGAATAGCCAACTAAAAAACAGGAGAGGCTTTTTTCACAGTCTGCCGTTATGGGCAATTATACGGATATGAAAAATCTATACCTTCTATTTTTTAGCATGATTCTTCTTTCCTGTAATAATAGAAAAGGGGAAGCCATAAAAATTAATCTAAATGGCATTTGGTATGGTGAGCAAACCATATTAATTCAAGACTCAGTTATGACAAATCCATTCTGGGATAGTTATGGTTTTTTCTATTTTTCGATAAAAAATGATACTTTAATTGTTGAAGACCCTGAATTAGAAAGCGTTGGAAAAATAGATTTCGTCGATAATAATCATATTAAAATAATTGACTTTCAACAAAATAATTACATTAGAGAACTTGAAAGGGTAACAATAAGTAACCCAAGAAAATTTGAATATCTAAACTTTGAAAGTGGGGATGTTGAAGGGAGATTACCTTTTTTTAATATGCATATAGACAGAAATGGGCTCGTGACTTATGAAGGTGAACTTTACTCTGAACTGAAAGGAAAACAAAATTTTCAATTGGATACCTTGACCCTAAATCAAATGAATCAATTATTTGAAATGGTTGATATATGGAATTATCCAGAAAAAGAATTTTTACCAGTTACAGGAAGTGGTGAAATTAATTTAACAATAAAATACCCAGGCCATGAAATAATTAAAATTGAGAATGGTCTTTTCGAAGGAAAATACTTTATACTTCAGAAAGTCTTCAATCGATTTGAAAGTCTCCTAATAAAGAAAAAAGCCCATAACATCACCTTGGATACAGCGGGCGGTTTAGAGTAAATAGAAAATTCAGTATCTTTAAGAAGTTAGGAGTAGGCTGGAAGAGAACGGCTCCGAATGCCCGCCGTCTCCAAGCTGAATCCCGTTATATGCGATTATTAGAAACCTTACAAGCTGACAGAAGTAATAATTTTAACTCGGCATGTTTCACTTTAGGGAAACTTTTTTTAACTTTGTTTAGTGGATAAAAGTCAGAAACATAGAAAGATTACATTTTACAAGGACTACTTTCAAGATTTCTTTTCAAAACAAAACAAAAAGGTTAAAGCCAAGATAGTTTGGACGTTTGAATTGATTGAAGACTTACAAAGAGTTCCTGAAACTTATCTCAAACACCTTGAGAACACTGATGGGCTTTATGAAATTAGAGTTCAACTAGGAAGTAACATATTTAGAATTTTCTGTTTTTTTGACGAAGGTCAATTAATTGTATTGGCCAACGGATTTCAAAAGAAATCTCAAAAAACCCCAAAGAAAGAGATAGAAATGGCACTTAAAATAAAAGCAGAATATGAAAGCGAGAAGTAATAATTTAATGACCCTTGAGGAGTTCAAAGAAAAAAATTACGGAAAACGTGGCACTAAAGAGCGAGAGGA
>NZ_JBHLWI010000082.1:0-2305 GCF_042432905.1 Fontibacter flavus
TTGGATATAGTGCATAGAGATAAAATAGGATTGTTAAAAATAACCTCAACTAAATTTACTAAATTTAAGGAGATTGTGGAATAGCCAACTAAAAAACAGGAGAGGCTTTTTTCACAGTCTGACGTTACCAGCAATAATAGAAGAACACAACAACCATGAAAATAAACAAATTAAAAATTGAAGGTGTTGGTGGAATTAAACTGATAAATCTTTCTTTCAACGATAGAATGAATCTTCTATGTGGACCGAATGGAATTGGAAAGACGACAATTTTAGAATCTATTGCTCATATTTTTTCAAATGGCGATACGAATATTCTAAAAAGAAATGTTGCATCAGAAATAAGTAAAATATCTGCCGAAATTGATATTAATGGGGCAGTCGAAAACAAGGAAATACAGTTTGACACCTTTATACCAGAAACATCAACTAGGGTTACAGGATTTCATTTACGAACTAGCGGACTAATTTCATTAAAGACAACAAGAACTTTTCAATACCAGTCTTTACAATCAGTCTCCAAGGACAGTAATAAAGAAAACCATATTCTTTGGAACGATGCAATTAATGGTATTAACCTAACTGATATAAAAAATTGGTTTGTAAACCGTTACTTATATTCTCCTCATGCAGGTGCATTGACTCCTGAGCAGCTCAGCAATTTCGAATTAGCTAAAAAATGTTTCTCATTACTCAACAAGGATTTTTCGTTTAGTAAAGTCAATGCCTCATCGAATGAGATAATGATTAACACCCCTAGTGGTGAGATATATTATGAATACCTATCATCAGGTTTTAAATCAATCATTTCAATACTTTTCGGAATAATTAAGGAGATTGAGTTTCGATTCAAAGACCCAAAAATAAATGCGGAAGATTTTCAAGGAATTATTCTAATTGACGAGATAGAGTTACATCTTCACCCAGAATGGCAAGAAAAAATAGTCGACATACTTTTAGATGTTTTTCCCAAAGCTCAATTTTTTGCATCAACACATAGCCCACATGTAATTCAGACTGCAAAACCCAAACAAATAATTGCTTTAGGCTTAGATTACGATAATGTGATTCAAAGGGAATTGCCAAATTCCGAATTTGGTTTTCAGGGATGGACTATTGAAGAAGTATTAATAGATGTTATGGGAATGAACAGTCTACGCACAGAGATATTTAAGGACTTAATAACCAAATTCGACCAAGCAATAGAAGAAGAGAACTCTGAAATTGCAGAAGAGATATTTTCACAATTGGATAAGCTTTTACATCCAGAGAATACTTTAAGAAAACTTTTAAAATTTCAATTAGCCGGTTTGTAATGATAAAATTAGAGCGCATTTCAACACCAATTAAATTGACACCAGCGTTTGCAACAACGCAAACGGCTGAATTTATTGCAAATGAAACTAATGTTTGGAATGTGGACTGGTTAAAAGAAAGTTTACTCGAATTAAGCTACGGCAAGTGTGCTTATTGCGAATGTGACCTTAAGGAAGAAGCCAAATACATGGAAGTTGAACACTTTGAAGATAAAGCCAATAATCCAAATAAGGTTTTGGAATGGGATAATTTACTCCCAGCATGTAAAAGATGTAATGGTTCAAAAAGCACTCATGATGTAATTTCCGAACCAATCGTAAATCCATTCATAGACACTCCATCCACACATCTTACATTACGACTATACAGATTTAAATCAAAGGATGTAAAAGGAAAAAACACAATAGATGTTGTTGATTTGAATCATACTGAAAGAGCTGTAAAGAAACGTTTTGAAGTAGGAGAACAACTTGAAAAAACAATCGAAAAAGCCTTTGAAAGACTTGAATTGTATGAAGCTAATACTATTACACAAAGAAGGAACAAATTATTAAGTATAGTTGAAGACATTTTACTTGAATGCCAAAAAGAAAGTATTTACTCAGCAACCTGCTCAACAATACTTCATTCAAGTGACGTTTATTCGGAGATAAGACAAAAAATGCAAACTCACGGAATATGGTCAAAAGAACTTGAAACCCTACATAATGACTCAGCTAAACTAGTAATATGACAAAAAGAATTACTGCTGGTAACAGCCGTTTTGCGTCAGGCGGGCGGACGTGCAAACGTGAAAGTTTGTGCTACTATTCAGCTTTGGTGCTGGTTGACAGTTTAGTGCTTCTATGCCCGCCCGAACGCAAAGGTGTGCTGTGAATGGCCAACAATCGTAGGTTGGCCAATGCTGTATAAAAGATGATGGTAGGTCCATCAGTATCGGCTTTCAAGAGCAGGTACTAAACCGCCCCTCGGTGCTTGGATAGTAATT